>JALWSW010000129.1 GCA_027080125.1 Campylobacterales bacterium
ACTAAAGATAGCCGAAGATACGCTCAAATCATACAAAAAAACCTACGAATATAGAAAAAGCCAGTATAAATATGGTGAAATCAGCAAACTTGTGGTTCAGCAGGCAAAATATCAATATGAAAATGCAAAAATTCTTTCTGAATCTTTGAAAGAGCAGAGAATGGTGCAGATGAGCGCTATGTCCGTTTTGCTTGGAAGGAGCCCGAAGGAGATTTTCAAAAACAATGTTATGCTCAATAAAGCTCTGCCTTCTCCGCCGAGGATTCCCTATGCTCTGCCCTCATCCATATTGGAAAATAGGCCGGATATAAAGTCAGCAGAGGAAAATATGAGAGCCAAAAATGCACTGATCGGCGCGGCAAAGGCTGCATATTTTCCTTCAATTTCCTTAACCGGTTTACTTGGTTTTCAGAGTGACGAGTTGGGTAGCGTAATAGGTAATTCTGCGAAAATATGGAGTATTAGCGCAGCTACGGGGATGCCTGTTTTTGATTTCGGAAGAACCGGCTCCAATGTTAAGATAGCGAAGTTGCAGAAAGAAGAGGCGGTAATCAGATATAAGAAAACTGTGAGAAATGCGTTCAAAGAGGTTTTCGACGCTCTGAACAGTCTGAGGATTTCAAAAAATCAATTGATAGCTCAACGCAGCGCGGTTGGTGCCCTCAAAAGGGCGCTTCATCTATCAGAGCAAAGATATGCCAGCGGGTATTCAAGTTATCTGGAGGTGCTTGATGCACAAAAAGGGTATCTGAGGGCAAAGTTGAATTTAGAAAGATTGAAAGCAGATGTTCTGATAAACGAGGTTACGCTGTATAAGGCATTAGGCGGCGGTTGGAGCCCAGATAGTGGAAAAGATTGAGGGGTTAATGAAAAATCGCTTCTTTGGAAAAAAATGTGTATTCGGACAGACTGTTTGATAGGGGAGGATGAGAAATGAAATATAAAAGACTCAAAGAGTATTTTGAAGAAAATGACAAATTTGCCAAAAAGAACGACATAAAACTTTTGGAAGTTGAAGAAGGCTATGCAAAAACGGCGGTGAGGATAAACGATGGCTATTTGAATACAGCCGGCGTGGTTCATGGCGGCGCAATCTTTACACTCGCTGATGTTGCATTTGCCGCTGCTTCCAATTCTCATGGAAGCCTGGCGCTTGCGATAAATGTATCTATCTCTTTTTTGAGAGCCGCAAGATCAGGAACCCTATACGCAACGGCCAGGGAGATAGACAGAAATAAAAAACTTGCAAGTTACCGGGTCGATGTTACTGATGAAAAAGATCGGATTATCGCCATTTTTCAGGGAATGGTGTATATCAAAACCGGTACTATGCGCTGAGAGGTCGATTGTCAAAGCAAAGCACTCCTGTTATGCGGAGTATAATTTCCGTGTTAGATAAGGCAGGTCAAACTATCAACCTGCCTTATCTATTTTTCTATCTACCTATTGCCTTGGATCTCAGTCTTGTTTAAGACCGATAATAAAGTCTTTTACATATGGCAAAAATCCTATAAAAAACAACAGACCTCCTGCCAATCTTACACCGTACCATAATAACATATGAGGTTGAGCGGCTATGTATCCCTCGCCCATTACTCTTGCGATCGTTATCTGTATAAGTCCGCCTACCGTAAGTGCGACTACCATTATTATCATTGCCAGCGGCTGCAAAGCAATCTTTCTTTCAAAATTATTTCTCTCTTACTTTTTGAACGATCAAAAAATGAATGATTAAAAAAACAAAGGAGAGTTTAGTTTGCGCCTTGGTTTGAAAGAGAGACTGCTTCGTCGGCTCTCCTTGCAGTGACAGTGTGAGAAAGACTGCCGCGCGCTTTCAGCGCTCGCAGTGGCAGGAAAAATAAAAGCTCCTCGCAGTGAGGGTGCGGAAGGAGACTGCCGCGGAGTGAGTCCTGACAGTGACATTTATCAACAATCTGTTAATATTTAATAAGATAAACAAAGTTTTTTTGGAGGATTTATGAGCAAGGGTCGGTTTTTGGATGATTTCAAAGTCGGGGAAAGATTCCAGACAAAAGGCGTTACGATAACCGAAGGTGAAATTATTCATTTTGCCATGCAGTATGATCCGCAGCCGTTTCACCTTGATGTGACAGCCGGATTAAAGTCTCCGTATAAAGGTCTGATAGCAAGCGGTTTCCATACGGTAGCTATATGCTTTAGAATGTTTATTCAGAGCGGTATTCTGGCAGCTTCCAGCATCGGTTCGCCGGGAATTGATGAGCTAAGATGGCTGGCTCCGGTTCGCCCCGGCGATACGCTGCGTACAGAGGCTGAGGTTCTTATGGTTAAACCATCATCGTCCAAGCCTGACAGAGGTATATTGCGCATGAAATACATTGGTATTAATCAAAACGGAACGAAGGTGCTCTCATTTATAGTAAATCACCTTCTTTTGCGGCACAAAATATAACCGCAATTTTAATTCTGAATTTGCATAATGAATCCGAGCAGATTATAATACAGCTCAGATGCGCCCATAGCTCAGCCGGATAGAGCATCAGTTTGCGGAACTGGAGGCCAGAGGTTCGAATCCTCTTGGGCGCACCATTTAATTGACAAAATCGGTCTTGGGTTTACAATTTCTTTTATGCGAAAAAGCGTTGTTTCTGTAAGCATCATTATCGCCGCATCGGTTGCCGCTTTCATCTTTTTTATTTCTAACCGAAAAACCGCTCCGGCAGGATTTGTCTATTCCTCAGGAACAGTAACCGGGGACGAGATTATGATTTCCTCGAAATTTCCCGGTAGAATAAAAAAGGTGTATGTATCAAGAGGCTCTGATGTTAAAAAGGGGCAGATACTTTTTGCAATCGATGATAAACAGTTGATAGAGGAAAAAGAGGCTCAGAAAGCTCGGATAATAGCCGAGCAAATCAGATTAAAGGAGCTGTCAAAAAGTATCCCGTCTGAGATAACCCGGTTAAAGGATGAAGCCAAATCGTTTTTTTCAAACTATAAGATGCTTTTACCGCTTTTGAAAAATGCCAAAAAAGATTATCTGCGTTATGACAGGCTTCTTAAGAGCGGGTCGGTATCTGAAAGAGAAGCCGAAAAGATACAAGCCGCCTATCTGAGTATTAAGCAAAAAACTGATTCCGCATTAAGCCTGTATCGCTCTGCCAGCAACGCATATATTGCGGCAAAAGCAAAATCTGATCGGATAAAGATGCAAAGCGAAACGATTGCTGCATTAAAACATCGGTTGGAGATAATCTCAACCAGAATTGAGGACAGCAGAGTTAAAAGTCCGGTTGATGGAATCGTAACGGGACAATTTCATTATGAAGGCGAGGTTGTTGCGCCCGGGGTTCCTGTTATCTCGATTATCAACCCGAACAAGCTTTATCTGAAAATATTTGTGGCAGAAAGCCAATTCAACCGTCTCAAGCTGGGTCAGCTTGCAAGAATATATATAGAGGGCGAAAAACCGTTTAAAGGCACGGTTTCCTATATAGCCAGCCAGGCAGAGTTTACACCCAAGAATGTTGAGACTAAAAAGCAGAGAGTTGCGCTTGTTTATGAGGTGCATATTGCATTGAAAAATCGGGATAATCTGCTTAAAAACGGGATGATAGCCGATGTTGCGATAAGAATCGATTCCTCGAAAGAATGGCCGAAATCGCTATAGAGGCACGATCTATAACAAAATTTTACGGAAGGATAAAGGCGATTGACGGAATATCGCTCAAGATACCAAAGGGTTCCATATTTGGCGTTGTGGGACCTGACGGGGCAGGTAAATCCACATTGTTAAATCTGCTTGCATCGGTTAAGAAACCTTCTTCAGGCAAGATCGACTATTTTTGCGGAAAAACAGGTTCATCCAAAAACCATAGAATTGCATTTATGCCGGAGGGACTTGGCGCAAATCTTTATGGTGAGCTTAGCGTAAAAGAAAATCTCGAATTTTTCAGCGATCTTGCAGGAAGCGATAAAAGTCTTCACGAGGAACTTTATAGGGTATCAGGTCTGTACAGATTTAAAGAAAGAAAACAGAAGAATCTCTCCGGTGGTATGAGTCAAAAGCTTGGTCTTATCGCAACAATGGTGCAAAAACCGGAAATAATAATTCTGGATGAACCAACTACAGGCGTTGATCCGTTAAGCAGGTTTGAGCTTTGGCAGCTTATACACCGGTTTAACAGAGATAACGGCACAACATTTATAATAGCCACCTCATACACATACGAATCATCAAATTGCACCGATCTGGCGCTTATCTATGAGGGAAAAATTGTTGCTTCAGGCAAATCCGAAGATATCAGCTCGCCTGAGGAGCTGTTTTTAAAAGAGATTCGCGCGGCTGCCGATGATTTCTCTTTGCCTCTTGATTTGGTCAAACTTCCCGAGATAGTCATCAAAACCGATAAACTAAGCAAAAGATACGGCAATTTCTATGCTATGAAAGATATTTGCATAACAATAAAATCCAAACAGATAACAGGGCTAATCGGTGCAAACGGTGCCGGCAAAACAACGCTTATTAAATCTTTAACCGGTGTTCTGAAAGTGAGTTCAGGAAAATTTATTGCCTTGGACGGTAAAAAGGATATACGCAAAGATATCGGATACATGTCTCAAAAATTCAGCCTGTATGCCGATATGAGTGCAAAGGAGAATTTGAGGCTATTCGGAACAATTTACAGGGTAAAAAACCTCAAAAAAAGAATTGACGGCTTATCTGAAGCTTTAAGGTTGAAACCGTTTTTAAATAGTCTGGTTGCCGACCTGCCGGTCGGAATAAAACAGCGGGTTGCGTTTGCCTCAGCCATTTTGCATTTTCCGAAGATTCTTTTTCTTGACGAACCTACCAGCGGCGTTGACCCGGTAACCCGCAAACAGTTTTGGAAGATGATAAAGCAGTTCGCCTCAACCGGGCGCGCGGTGCTTTTCTCGACGCATTATCTTGATGAGGTAGAAGCATGCGATAAGATAATTTTTATGCATGAAGGGGCGGTTTTGGCAACCGGCACATCTAGCGGTATTATCGCAAAAGCCTCAGAGGAAAATGAAAATATTGATATTGAAGAAGCGTTTATACGCTGTATAAAAGACTCGGCGGAAAGAAAATTGATATGAATCGTTTTTTTGATATTTTGGGCAGAACTTTCAGTGGTATAATAATATTGTCAACTAAAGAATTTAAAATTATCACAAGAGATCGACTGACTCTGATACTTGCATTTGCCGCTCCTTTTGCCGCCTACATTCTTTTTATATACGGCTTGTCATTGGATGTCAGAAATATCCCTGTCAGCATTATCAATCAGGATAAAAGCAATATCTCAAGAGAGCTGAT
>JALWSW010000130.1 GCA_027080125.1 Campylobacterales bacterium
TACTTGTAGTGCTTGATAGTTTCAATGTTTTCGCAAAGAGATTATTTCCTGTTGCCGATAACAGCAATGTTACCACAAACACCAAAACGAATCTTCTTGTCATATTTACCCCCTTAATAATATTGATATTTTAAGTATAATCGAGAGCTATTTTTTGTCAATATAGGTTATTATAAGTCTGAATTATTTTTATTAATTATTTAAATTAACCAAAAATAACTTAAATGGGATACTTCATCTGATTGACTAAACAGGTTTCATGTTTATAGTATAAATATTGGAGGAACATTTATCATGAATAAGAAAAGTTTACTGAATACTCATGAGGTTGCCCAGCTTCTTGGCATAAATGACAAGATGGTATATGCGCTTATTTCTGATAAAGGGCTGCCTGCCACAAAAATTACCGGAAAATGGCTTTTTCAGCGTCATCTGGTTGAACAATGGCTTGAAAACAAGATGATAAATTATCCCAGTTCCTGGCAATCGGAACCAGGCAACAACTTACTCGTTATACTGGGCAGCAACGATATCCTGTTGAACAAAATCATAGACCTATACAATAAAAGCAATTTCTTGCATCCTGCAGTCTTTGGCAATCTTGGAAGCCTCGGAGGCTTAAACGCTCTGAAGCAAAATCTGTGCCATATAGCATGCAGCCACCTAATTGAAGATAATGAAAAAGAATACAACTTTGAATATGCTATCAAAACACTCGGCATCGAGCCGGCGGTGGTAAATTTTTGCACAAGAGAGCAAGGTCTTATAATAGCAAAAGGCAATCCAAAACATATATCTTCACTCAAAGATCTGACAAACAAAGATATTCGCATAATAAATCGCCCTTCAGGCACAGGCACAAGACTGCTGTTTGATAAACAGCTTCAAAAGGCAGGAATTGATGCCGGCTTGCTAAACGGATATAAGAATGAAATCACCCGCCACATCGATGTTGGAATAGAAATATTATCCGGAAGAGCAGACGCCGGGATAGGCCTTAAAGCGGTGGCTGAACTTCTAAATCTGGAATTTATCCCGTTTGGCTGGGAACGCTTCGATTTTATTATTTTAAAAGAGCGCTTCTTTAACCGCGCAGTGCAGCGATTCCTCAGCCTGCTTCATGAGAGCTCATTTCGCAAAATGGCAGGCTCATTTAAGGGTTATCGCATCGATATGTGTGGTAAAGCGGTTTTTCCCGACAATTCTTAACGCAATTGATGCTCTATCTATCTTCTATTCTTAATATCGACAGATTGGCTCGTTCAACTATCGGATTAAAATCTCCTATCTTCTCTCTCATATCAACAACAGGAAGCAGTCCGCTGCAGCGCTTGCAGCGATATATTCTTTTGTCGTCTTTAAGATAGATTTCGATATCCTCCGGTTTGTCCGCTCGGCAGATGCTGCAGCCTCCCCTGGTATATCTCCACTGCATATCGCATCTTGAGCATACAAGCATTCTTGCGCCACTGGTGTTTAAATAGCCGACATCAGCGGTTGCCCCGCAAACAGGACACAGATTACTCCGATAATTTTCTTTTACATTCGAACTTATGCGATAGCCATAGCGTTTTCTGAACAAAATCAACATCGGTCTATAGGTTTTATTAAGCAAAAAAAGCAAAATCTGATCAGGCTCATCTATCATATTTTCTTTTAGAAACAGTTCTGAGGCGGCTTTGAATTTGCTATAGGACATCTCCTTTTTCTTTCTTATCTGATTGGCGATTACCGGCTCCAGTTGCATAAGCAGATCTGCTGTTTTTTTGAAATACAGGAAATGTTCTTTGTCAATAGAAAAATCCAGATTTTTTATGAGAGGAAATGCAAACAGCTTGACATTGCTGAAATGAAGCATTCTAGATTTTCTTATTCTTTTTATCTCATCCTGCTGGGCTCTGTAAAAGGCAAAGGTAAGATGATAAACCTTGGCCGTCTCAGGATTTTTACCCAAGACGGCCAGAGTCTCCTCGGTTAAATCGGACAACCGCTATACCCCTGCAAAAACAATCAGGTAACGCAGCGCAAGTCCCCCGAAAACGACCATCAATCCTGTTGCGGCAATATTAATTTTGTCCGATTTTATCTCAAGATAGATAGGAGCGGCAATACCCAAAATCAAAACACCAACCCAGAATGCTCCGATATATTTGCCAACAACCATATTCAAGGCTGCAGCAGGAGTAGCTGCAAAACTCCAAAGAACAAACAAAATCAAGATTATCAGCTCCAGAATACCATATATTTTGCCTACCTCATTGAGAACGCTGCTGTATTGACTGCCAATTTTAGACAAAGAAAGAGCTGCCGCTCCTGTAGTAAAAGCGGATGCAAGAAACAGCCACGGAAGCAGCAATGTATTTGACCACAGCGGTATTGCGCTTATGGTAAGCAAAACCCCAACATAGCTTGCAGTAAGCGCCGCTCCAACAGCAGCAAGAAAAGCTGCACCTTTTGATTTGCTCAATGCCGTTATAAACATCAGAAATGCTGTTATGGCTATCAACCATGAACCTATCCACATTGCCGAGGTTAATCTGAAAACAACAAACAGATGCCAGAATCTGTCCGGGTTGCCAAGATCAACCAGCAGCAAAAACGAACCTAATATCAATGTTATAACACCCATCCAGCTCGCCTTTCTCAAAAGCCCAGGCGCATCGGCTTTTTTGTCTATATAATAGGCTGTCAAGAATCCGCCAGCTCCGATTCCTGCAAGCCATAAATAAAGAACAATCCAGAAATTCCAGTGTCCCAAAATTATCGGTCCGCTCATTTTTCCTCCTTTTTGGCGTTCATTCGTCTGTTTACCGCCCAAGCAATCGGCAAAGTAGCCATAACTGCGGCTGCGGCAACTCCGCTGCCCCAATCAGTAGCAATCTGCGTGCCTGTTCCCTTAGGCTTGGATGGCATTCCGTATGCCTCAGGCTCATCAAGAAGAATGTTTATAACATGCTGCCCCGAAAGTTCTTTATCGCCATATATTCTTGCTTTGGAAAACCCCTGCCCTTTAAGTTTGGCGATACGCGCCTTTGCTTTGCCTATCATCTTGTCTCTATCGCCAAATTCCAACGCAGAGTCCGGACATGATTTAACGCATGCAGGTTGGTAGCCGTTCTGAACCCGGTCAACGCAAAATGTGCATTTTTCCACAACACCGAGTTTTTCGTTAAATCGCGGAACCTCATACGGGCAAGCCTGGACGCAATATCTGCATCCGATACACCAATCAGTATCAACCACAACATAATTGTTGTTTACATGAGCCATAGCTCCGGTTGGACAGACCGATACACATGGAGCATCTGTGCAGTGAAGGCATGAGTTTCTTCCGAAAAACCAGAACGGGTCATTGTTTTGTTTTGTGCCTTCACGAAAGGTTATTCTTAGCCATGTCTGAGATGACAGATGAGCCGGATTTTCATAGCTCCCTCTGTTTTCGGTGATCTCAGCCTCTCTATCATTCCATTGCTTACAACTTACCTGGCATGACCGGCAAGCTATACATTTGCTCGAATCAAAATAGATCGCATAATTTGTGCTCATCTTATCCCTCCAGTTTCCTGAGATCTCCAAGAAATGCCTTATACTCAGGAATCATTGTGTTTGCATCACCAATATTGGGAGTCAAAAGATTTGCCGAATCACCGGTCACCAAGCCTTTGTATCCGAAACTCCAGAGCAGTCCTGCCGGATGAACGGTTTTACCCATAATCTTTAGAGGATGTATCCTGTCGGTCACTATGGCAACCGCTTTAACCTTACCTCTTGCGCCTACAATTTCACAGAGCGAACCGTTTCTGATGCCTCTTTTTTTGGCAATCTCTTTATCCATCTCAACAAATACATTGGGCTGGCATTCGGCAAGCCAATCCACATTTCTACTCATCTGACCGCTCAAATAATGCTCGGTTACCCTGTATGTAGTTAACACGACAGGATACTTATCAAAGTCTCCATGAATATCGATGCCCGGAGTTGCCCAGATTTTACATGCCGGATTAATCTGAGCTTCACCAAACGGATTTTTTACGGGCGATTCGTATGGCTCGTAATGCTCCGGTAAAGGACCATCAGCTAATCCTTTTGCAAACTCCCTGCCATAGCCTTCATTGAGCATAATAAACGGATGTATGGCATTAGGCGGTGAACCTCCGTCAGGTACATCTCCTATCCATTTCGAACCGTTCCATTTGATTACCCATTTTTGAGAATTAAGCGGCTGACCGTTTAGATCAACGCTTGCCCTGTTATACAAAACCCTTCTGTTTACAGGCCAGTTCCATGCCCAGTTCGAATATGTGCCGATTTTTGCAGGATGATGATCAACATCATCACGTCTTGCCATCATATTGCCCTTTTCCGTCCAGCTTCCGGCATAAAGCCAGTTTCCGCATGCGGTGCTGCCGTCATCTTTTAGTTTGGTAAAGCTTGATACCAGCTTGCCGGTTCTGATGTCAAAACCGTTTATCTCTTTGGCGATTTCCTCAGGTAACTGTTCGGTTGCAACATTCCACCATGAAAGATTAAGCACCGGATCCGGATAGCTGCCGCCTTCTGAATATAGCTTCTTGAGGCGCTTGACAAGTTCGGTATAGACCCAGAGTTCATCTCTTACATTTCCTGGACCATCGGTTATTTTATTTTTCCATTGCGCCCATCTTCCAGTATTGGTAAAGCTTCCGTTTTTTTCGACCCATACCGTGTTGGGAAGAAGAAAGACCTCCGTTTTAATCTTTTTAGGATCTGCTCCGGGACGATTCCAGAAGCTTGCCGTTTCGGTGTCGAATATCTCAAGAACCGCAAGCCAATCCAAATTATCCATTGCTTCTCTTGCAGGACCAGCATTAGAAGCGCTCACAGCCGGATTTTCACCCATCACCAAAAATCCTTTGATAACATTCTGATACATTGCCTCAAACATTGCTATATGGGAGTAATTTGATCCATCATCAGGAATGCCGTTTTTATGAGGTCCGAGTTTGGGAAGATAGTGATAGCTTGTTTTTGGATCGATGTTGCGCCACCATGCTACAAGCTGGCTTGTAAGATATTTGCCGTAGTTTTTCCACCAGTTGAGGCTTTTAGGATCATGATTTTCAGGAGTTTTGTCTTTGATTCTCGCATCCAGGGTTCTCTCTTCGCGTTTGGGAAGTCCTATATAGCCTGGAAGATCATGAAAAAGCAGACCATGGTCGGTTGAACCTTGAACATTGCCGTGACCTCTGAGAGCGTTTACTCCGCCTCCGGCTACACCTATATTGCCAAGCAAAAGTTGGATAAC
>JALWSW010000131.1 GCA_027080125.1 Campylobacterales bacterium
TCAGGTCCTGAAACATGCTCGCTGTCAGAGCCGTATCCTCGCAATGTTTCATGATGAGATCGATTTTGTTAGCTTTCGGATTAATTTTCTTTTGCAATGTTTTCGGCATAAATATTCTCGTGAACTCTGTTTTTGCCTCAGTCCATGTCAAATAAATGTAAAAGCACTGACCCTATGGCTGACACACATCCGGCGTCTTTTTGCATAAAACATATAGGTTATGCTTTGCGTTTAAATCACCTTTTTTAACCGCTTTTTTCCAATATGAATATGCCATGCCCTTATTTTTACGAACGCCTTTGCCTGCGTTATACAGAACGCCAAGGTTGTTGCATCCTGCGGCAATTCCGCCGTTGCAAGCTGATTCAAACAATCTTGCGGCTTTGTTGTAATTCTGCTTTACGCCTTTGCCCGATTGATATAGAAGACCCATATTATAACAACCTACAAGAACGCTGCCGTTGCAGGATTGTTTGTATAATTTAAATGCTTTGTTGTAATTCTGCTTTACACCTTTGCCGAAATGATAAAGAACTCCGAGGTTGTAGCATGCGGAAACAGCTCCCGTATCGCAGGCTTTCTTGTAGAGTTTTGCCGCTTTTGAATAATTTTGTTCAACGCCTTGACCGAATTCGTAAAGAACTCCGAGGTTGTAGCATCCGTAGGCATTGGATTTGCCGCACATAATTTTAAAGTCTTTTGCCGCCGCACTATAGTCTTTTTTGTGATATGCGTTAATTCCATCGTTTAACAAATTTGCATTTGCGGTAGCGATGGAAAAAATCAATGTTAGCAATGTAAATACTATCTTTTTACCCATCAATCCTCCTTTGTTTACTCATCGAATTTGCTTCTTCTGATTTTTTTGAAATAGTGTGAAATAAACAGCGCTGCAATCGGAATCATTATCAGCAGAAATGATGCGACACCTACAACAACCGCAGAAATTAAAAGCACATCTCTAAATTTCATAATGAAATAATATGCCGGAACAAGATTTACAGTTTGCATATATTTATGAATAAACTGCAATACCGCAATAACATGCTGCGGAGTTGACTCTATATATATCCAATTGAAAAGCAGAAATATTATAAAGAATTTTAGCAACGCTCCAAAAGCAAGACCGCCGAAAAGGTTCTGTATCATTCCTTTCGAAACGGTTCCTACATAGCTGTTTCTTAATGATGTCAAAAACAATCCGTATCCGAGCGAAAAAGACAAAGATAGAATAATAGCATATACTTCATCGAAGAATGTAGGTTGAGCATCTCCGAATATTTTTATTACTTTTTCTATAACACCTATTGCAAGAGGAGTTAAAAGAGCCATAAAAAAACCGCTTATAAAGGCATTTCTGAAACCTATGGCAAAAAAATCAAGACGCTGTTTAACGCTAAGATACTGTTTCGAAAGCGTCTCGGACATAGATTCTTCCATTGCAGCTACATGTTGAATTTCATCTACTGCCATAAGAAGATTAAGCGGTTTGCCTAATTTATTGCCGCTGTTGGTAACTACGACATCACCGCCGCCGTCTTTACCAGCCATTGCTATCCTCAAAAGACATGAAGAAATCCTCCAAAATAAGCGAAAAATATTGCTATCAGCAAAAAGCCGATAAAACCGCCAAGATTATCTTTTCTTGCAATCAGCCAAAAAGCCAAGATTAAAGATACTCCAGACAATATTTTTGCTCCAACACCGAGAAAAGCAGTGTGAAAAAGATGCTGCCATACAACAGTCCATTTTTCAGAGCTTACATAATGCAACGGATTAAATATTTCAATAAATCCCGGCATCATACGCAAACTGCCGCGATGGTTACGCGGCAGTTTGAAGTAAGAGGATAGTAATGAAACGGGGAACATATTGGGTTTATTTGCCTCCTTTCATCATATTTTCCAATCCTGTCGGATTAGCGCCAACCATCTTTTGACCGGTTCTTGCGAAAATAAACGTCGGAGTCCCCGTTACCCCAAGGTTTTGAGCCATTTGGTTGGCTTTTTTCACATATTCGTCGCCTTTTTTGCACGTTTTTGTTCCAAGATTATTCATAAAATAATCAACGAACGGTCTATGTTTACAGATAAAGTCAGATGTTTTTTTAGGGCTTGACGGTCTCTCAAAGGAAAAGAATATCAGTTTAACCGTATAACCGTATTTATCTGCAAACTTTTTCACAACAGGCTTCATCCGTTCGCAAAACGGGCAGTTGGGGTCGGCTATTTCGTAAACTAATCTGCCTTTTTTTGCATGTTTCGGCGTATAGGTTGCAGCGATAACCTTGTTTATGGACTTTTTATATTTTTTCCAGGTTGAAGCAAATTGACTGTTGGATATGTTTTGCATTATATCAGCAGTAAGGTTTTTTCTGTTCTTAAATATCGATCCGGCAATAACAAAATCTTTCGTGGTATAAAATACGATTGTTTGATTGCCTCTCGGAGTATTTATTTTAGTTTCAACCTGACATAATCTGTTATTCATAATTGACTTTTTGTCGATAATATTTGGAGCAATTCCTATGTTTGTTTGAAGACTCTTTGCAGCAGAATCGCAAACACCGGCGTTTGCGTTAATTGCCGCTACAGAAAAAGCCAATCCTAATGTCCCCGCAATAAAGCCTCGATAGGCTTGCGTTGCAAACTTACGCATTTATTACTTCCTCCTCTTGATTTTCAGTTTCTTTTTCAGTTTCCTTTTCGGTTTGTTCTTTTTTCTTAAATATCTTTGGTTCTTTGTATTTAATATTTGTCAACTTGCATATTCTTTTTGCATAGTCATTAAAATCATATAAGATATTGTTGTATTCTTTAATAAACAGTTCTCCGTCTTCAAATGAATATTGCAATCCCATTCCGTCTCTTAGTCTTCTCATAGCTTTATCAATTGAAGTAGCTATGTTAAATAACTCGTGAGTGTCATTTGATCTTACAATCATAACTCTTGAGTTCCTTTCCTTCGCAAGATTGATTCTTCTTTCTTGCCTTTCTTGCATCATTGTTGTAAAATCTTTTTTCTCCACATTTCCTACTGACATAAAACCTCCTTAATTTTTAGTGACAATTGCTCTTCGACTGGCTTTGTCGCTTTTTTCGGTTAAATATTTACCATAACTTGTTTTGACTAATACTTTGACGCCTTTTTTTCTTAAATAGCTTGCAACCGATTCCGCCCTTTTTTTAGCAAGAATATCATTGTATTGATGAGAACCTGTACAATCGGTAAAACCTTCGACCGTTGCTTCTTTGCTTGTCTTGGCAAACTCATCAAGAAGTTTTTTTCCTGCTCTATTTATCTGATAACTATCAAAAGGAAAATAGATGTTCAGCCTTGTTTGCGAATTGGCAGGTTTGTTATTTATTGATACGACTTGATTTTTTCGAAGTATTACAGGCGCAGGTAATTGACCGAAGGATTTTTTGATACGCCTGAGTATCGACTTACCGGCAGAGTTTAACATAGCATGCAAGATAGAAAACTGCTGCGTATTCTTATAATTTGCGTAGATAATTGTTTGAGGTTTGCAATTATCGCAAATGACGAATTGATCTGTTGTTTTAAATGTTACTACATCAGTTTTAGCATGATAAGGTATATACGCAATTACAGACGCTCTACCAATATTTTGCGCTATTATAACAATGATTGATGCTACAATGATTTTAATAATTTTTTTTCGCATAAATCCTCCTTCTTTTGTGAGGGGGATATTAAATGCCGGGGGTAATCTTTTTAGACAAACATTTAATATCCCTCTACTATATAAATTATCTTAAAGGGTTTTGGGGGGACTTTTACGGAGCCGGAGGAACGGTTGACTGCATATTGCTTTGAACGCTATTACCGATAGTGGATTGAATGAAGTTGCTGGTTTTTGTGATAACAGTTTTAGCAACATTTTGCTGAATTTGAGCTGCTTTACCCTGAATTGCCTGAGTCAAATCGCCAATCCACTCGCTTAAATCTATTTTGTCAAAATCTATCATTTCAAACTCTTCCGGCGTAAACCCTCTGCAATTCGGTGACTTCGGATCACCCCAATCGCCTGAATAGTTGAAGTCCTTCAGTTGTTTCCTGCCTTGTTCTTGCACAATTCTTGCAAGAACGGAATGGAAACAGCAGTAGGATTTCTTATGATGCAAGCATACTATGAATTTATAAGAGCAATATTCACCTACATAGTGGCAAAGTTTCTCATCTCTGGCAACATCGGTTATATAATCACTTTTATAGCATTTGCTCAATGCCTCAACTACCAAGCCAACGCCTATTCCTATAGCCAATCCGGGTAGAGCGGCATCTGAAAATACATACATTGCCGGATTGCCGGCTATTCCTACCGATGTAACGGTAACTCCGGTTGTGATTGCGCCGCCAATGCTGTATCCTGCCATTCCGCCTGTCATTGCGCCTATAACAGGACTTGCGCCCTGATGTTTAAGAGCAGAAGGAGTGTGACAGCAATTTGAAAGTGCATTTATGAGACATTGCATTCCCTGTCCGTTAAAAATATAAACTTGCCCGAGGCAGTTGCCGCTTGCATCATGTTTACCATCGTTTTGATATGTTCTGTCATCTGCGTTGATTACTGTTGCTCCCGCTTGTGATGAATTGCTTGCGTCAAAACAGGTTGATTTTGAACACATATTCGTGCCGTTCACATCATAACATGGATATTGACTGCCATAGGGACAAGTATTTTTACCGGCATAGCAAGAGTTAGTTACAGGATTATAGGCTCCCGATTGGCAGATAGGTGTAGCTTCGCAAAGTCTTGTCAAGTTATTATAGGCATAACCGGTTGGGCAATTATGAGTTGCATCGGTAACGCATTGATTAGCAGTTGTAGAATAAGTACTGCCGGACGGACAATCAGGCGGCGAATATTCACATTTATTAGTAGAAGTGTTGAAAGCATAAGTTGAAGGACATAATGTCGCGGCTGATAGTTCACACTCATTTCTTACACTATTAAAACTGCCAAAAGAACATACAGGGGAGCTTTGGCAAACATTAAGACTTGAATTATAAGTATAGTTTGCCGGACAAATATAAGTAACCGGCGCTTCGCATTTATCAGTAGTCGTGTTTAACGTTCCGCCCGGACATGATGCAGATTCATAGCAGGTTGATCCTGTTAAATTCATACCGCTTGGACAAATCCAAGAGTTAGCCGTTGAACATTCGTTTAGCGATGTATTATAACTTCCACCGGATGGACAGGTGGGAGACGCCTGGCAGACCTGAAG
>JALWSW010000132.1 GCA_027080125.1 Campylobacterales bacterium
TACTGCCTTTTTTGATATCGGTTACTCCTATCGGAACATCCATCAACGCGCGTTCACCTACCATGCCGGTTAGGATTCCGGAGCCCTGTTTTTTTGTGTCAGGTTTCACGGAAAAACCGTCTTTTACGCTGTAGGCAATCTCAACGCGCGCCAGTTCTTCCCTTTTTGCCTTTTTTCTGTGAAAATCCTCAGTCAAAGTTGCCTGTATGCGAGGAAGTTCTATGTCGGCAAAGCCGCCAAGCGTTCTTATAAGCGGATATGCATAGAGCAAAAATCCCACCGTTGAGGAAACCGGAAAACCGGGAAGCCCAAAAAAATATTTGTTGTTTTTGTATCTGCCAAAAAGTATCGGTTTGCCCGGTTTCTGAAGAACACCGTGAAAAACTATATCTACTCCGATCTCAGGAGCCACTTTTTTTACAAAATCATAGTCTCCGGCTGAAACCCCGCCGGTTGTTATCACAATATCGGATCGTTCAAGCTCAGATTTGATAGCCTGAGCGGTTTGAATCGGGTCATCTTTCAGTCGTCTGCAGATATTAAATTTTGCCCCTGCCTGCCTTAGCAAACCGGTTAATGTGTAGCTGTTGCTGTCTCTTATTGCTGATGTTCCCGGCGAGCTATCACCAAGATCAAGCAATTCGTCTCCGGTCGGTATTATTGATACCGTAGGTATTCTGTAAACAAAAAGATATGATCTGTTGATTTCCGCAGCCATACCAATCTCAGCAGCACCAATAGTTGTGCCTTTTTTTACTACGGTTTCGCCTTTTTTGAAATCTTCTCCGACAAAACGTATATTTTTACCCTGGCTAATCGGTCTTTCAAAGGCTATTTCGTTTCCTAAGTCTTGAACATCCTCTCTCATAACAACCGCATCTGCGCCTACCGGAACAGGCGCACCCGTAAAAACAAGGGCGGTTTCATTATGTTTTATTGTCATTGGGTTTTGGATGCCGGCTTTGATGATGTTTGCAAGTTTGAGTTTTACACGATTTTCCTTTGAAGCATTTTCAAGATCCTTGCATTTGACCGAATATCCGTCCACTGCGCTCACATTGACAGCCGGATGATTAAAGCCGGATTTGAGATCCTCGGCAAGCACCCTGCCGTAGGCATCAGTCAGCAGAACCTTTTCCACTCCTATCGGTTTTGCACTCTTTTTTACAAGTTTGATTGCATCTTCTATGCTGATAAGTTTCACTTTCTCCTCCATCTATTTTTTAACCCGCTAAAAAATTGTCCGAGTTTCGATCTTCTTTTGCCGATTATTGCCTCTATTTCAGCCAAAGCGCCACTTGCAGCTTTTGCGCCTTTTGCTATGCAGGAATCAACGCATCCGAAATCAGCCCAGTTGATTTTGCCCACATCAGGGGTTATGAGAACATCGTAATCTTTGGAAACAACAACCGAAAGTCTGTCTTTGGTTATATCCGAAGTTCTCATAAATATTTCCAAAGCCGTTTTAAAACTCTTGTTTTCCGAGAGATCCTCTTTTATATCGACAGCAATTACGATATCTGCGCCGAGTTTTCGAGCAGGAATAACCGGAAGCTGGTCTATCCATCCGCCGTCTGCAAGAATTATTGTATCTTTTTTAACCGGAGGAAATATGCCGGGTATTGCCGATGATGCTGCTACCGCCTCTCTTAAAGAGCCTTCCCTCAATATTACCTCTTTTGCCCGAATAAGATCAACCGCGACGCAGGCAAACGGAATTTTTGTTTCGTTAAAATTTATATCGTCAATAAAATGATTTATATTTGCCTCAAAATCGCTTTTTGAAATAAACGATTCGCTTGTCAGAGAGACATTTAAAAGCATACCTCTTTTTACGAAGGTGCTAATCGTATCGAAAAATCCGTATCTTTCGCTTTTGCTCACCTGTTTAAAAAACTCCATCCGCAATTTTTTAAAAACCGGACCGTCAAAATAACCCTGCATTCTTTTTTTGATGCCGTCGGTTTTGCCTTCGGTTGCAAAAGCAGCTCCGACCAATGCGCCTATGCTGCATCCTACTATCAAATCAGGCATTATGCCGGCTTTAATCAATGTATCGATAACACCGATATGAGCCAAGCCTCTTCCTGCTCCTCCGCCTAGCACTAAAGCAATCTTTTTCTTCACCTAAAACCCCGTCTATTTTTCACTATAACACCATTTAATAATATTCAATTTTTCTCATTAAACAACCAAGCGATAGCAAACAAAATAGGTCGTGTCTCAAGATTTTGTTGAAAAAAAGATTTGATAAAAGTTGTAAAACCGCTTGACTTTTAACATGCAACATTGCGAGCGAGCGGCCAGCAAAGTAATCTCAGGCATTGAGACTGCTTGCCCCGCACTTGTTAAGGGCGAATCGCAGCGACCCAAAAAGAAAATGCAGCGGTGATATTTATCAATAGGCTTGTAATAATTGCCGCAAATTAGGCAACGGCTTAGGATTTTTATCGTATTGACAAAATATGGTTGACACAACTAACTTTTTGGTATTTAATCAGTTTATAGATTTTGCGAATAAATAATAGAAACCTTTCAGGGATTTCAAGGTAAGAAGAGGGATTATTTGAAAATTTATACGGAGGTTTTATGCATATTCTGGTTTTTGTTAAACAGGTTCCAGATGCTTCTCAGGTAAGGGTTAACTATGAAACGGGAACATTGATAAGAGAAGGTGTTCCGGCCATTTTGAACCCGTTTGAAGAACATGCGGTAGAGGAAGCTGTAAGACTGAAAGATGAACATGGCGGCAAGGTTACCGTTTTGACAATGGGTCCTCCTCAGGCTTCAGAAGCTCTCAAGCAGTGTCTTGCAAGGGGAGCCGACAAAGCTTATCTTTTGAGTGATAGGATTTTTGCCGGTTCAGATACTCTTGCCACATCTTATGCGCTTTACGAGGGAGCAAGAAAGATAATAGAATTGGAAGGCGATGTTGATCTCTTTTTTGCCGGCAAACAGGCGATAGATGGAGATACCGCTCAAACAGGACCCGGAATAGCTACGAGATTTGATCTTCCGCTGGTTACCTATTTAATAAAAATCAATGAAATCAATTTGGAAGAGAAATATGTTGTTGCTACCAGATTGACCGAATTCGGGCAGGAGACGGTCAAGGTGCCGATTCCGGTATTTTTTACCGTTGAGGAGAGTTTGAACGTCCTTTCTCACTCCCCGCTTCCATATCTTATAAAAGCCGAAAAAGCGAAAATTGAGCTGCTTTCAGGAGAAAATGTCAATCTTGACAAACAACAATGCGGTTTGAAACATTCTCCCACTATGGTTAAAAAGGCTTTTACCCCAGAAAAACGACAACGAGGCGCTACCTTGTCCGGAACGTTGGACGAGGTGGCAGACCAGATTGCAAGCAAAATAGCCCCATTCTTAAAAAAGGTCTCTTGAGAGGTAGGAAATGATTGATTTATCAAAAAAAGATCCCGATATCAGCCATTACAAAGATATTTGGGTTTTTATTGAACAAACGGACGGAAAACCGGCTCAGGTATCATTTGAATTATTGACAAAAGCAAGAGAACTTGCCGCTCAAAGAGGATGCAGTGTTGCTGCGGTTGCGGTGGGCAAGTCTGTTTCTCATCTTGCCGAAAAGGTGTTCAAATATGGAGCCGAGCGGTTTTATATCATAGAGGATGAGATTTTTGCCGATTACAGAACCGAACCGTATCGCGATGCATTGTGTGAGCTCGTAATAAAATATAAGCCTGAGGTGTTTCTGGTTGGTGCAACAACTCAAGGCAGGGATCTTTCAGGAACCGTTGCTACAGCTCTGAGAACGGGATTGACCGCCGACACAACAGGTCAGGAGATTGACCCGAAAACCGGATATCTCTGGATGACCAGGCCAACCTTCGGCGGCAGCCTGATGGCTACTATTTATTGCCCGAAGCATCGACCTCAGATGTCAACGGTCAGACCGGGAGTCTTTAAAGCCGTTGAGATTGAGAACCCGAAAGCCGGCGAGATTATCAGAGAAAAAGTTGACTTTACCGAAGATCAGATTGTTAAAAAAATATTAAAAAAAGTTGTTTCTGATGAGGGAACGGTTAATCTTGGTTTCTATGATGTTATAGTAGCAGGCGGAAAAGGTATGGGCAGCAAGGAAAATTTTGCCATGATAAAAGAGCTTGCCGATCTTTTAGGAGGAACATGGGCGGGCTCGCGTATGGCTGTTCAGCTTGGATATGTTCCTCAATCCAGACAGGTAGGTCAGACCGGTCAAACCGTGCACCCCAAACTTTATATTGCGTGCGGAATTTCCGGAGCCATTCAGCATCTTGTCGGAATGCAAACCTCCGATACGATAATTGCAATAAATACCGATCCGGAAGCGCCAATTTTTGATGTTTCCAGCTATTGTATAGTTGAAGACGCCGTAAAATTTTTGCCGAAACTGATAGAAAAGCTAAAAAATACGCAGAGATTCGGAGGATAGTATGGGCGATATTAGATATGATGTTGCAATTGTTGGTGCCGGACCTGCAGGATTGTCGGCTGCTATTGTTCTTGCTAAGGCTGGAGTAAAGGTTATTGTTATTGAACGAGGTCGTTTTCCCGGTTCCAAAAATGTTATGGGCGGTGTATTTTACACCGATTGTATGAAGGGCGTTGTGGATGATTTTCCCGGAAAAGCACCTGTGGAAAGACATATTGTTGAGCAAAGAATGTGGCTTATTGATGATGAATCCTACGTCGGATTTACTCATAAAAATGCGAAATTTGATAATCAACCGTATAACTGTCATACGGTTTTCAGGGCGCAGTTTGATAAATGGCTGGCACAACAGGCAACTGGTGCCGGAGCGTTGATTATAAATCAAACGGTGGTTACCGAACCCATTATGGAGGGAGATAAGGTAGTAGGAATAAGAACCGACAGGCCCGAGGGCGATATTATGGCTGATTGTGTCATTGCCGCTGATGGGGTCAACTCTTTTATTGCAAAATCGCTTGGTTTCAGAAGCAATCTCAAAAAAAATGCCGTTGCTTTGGGTGTAAAGGAGATAATCGGTCTTGATGAAAAGGTAATAAACGACAGATTTAATGTTAGCGGGTCTCAAGGTGTTACTATTGAAATGACCGGAAGTCTTTTTGAAGGTGCCGAAGCGATGGCGTTTTTGTATACCAATAAAAAATCTGTTTCACTCGGTGTAGGTATGATAATTGAGGATATGATAGAGCATAATATAAACCCGAACGAGCTGATGGAATCCTTGAAGGCTCATCCGGCAATCAGTCCGCTTATTGAGGGAGGTGAAACAAAAGAGTATCTTGCCCATATGATTCCAGAAGGAGGCTATAATGAAATGCCTCGACTGTTTGGCGATGGTGTAATGATAGCAGGTGATGCTGCTATGATGGTTAATGCCGTTCACAGGGAAGGCTCTAATCTGGCAATAACCTCAGGAAAGCTTGCCGCTCAGACATATCTTGAGGCTGCTGAAAAGGGGGATTTCTCTGCAGATACGCTTTCAGTTTATGCAGATAAGCTTCAGGAAAGTTTTGTTATGAAAGATCTCAAAAAATATAAAGAGCTTCCTAAGCTTCTCCAGAAAAACCGGCACCTGCTTGATAAATACCCGAAACTTATCAACGATGCCGCTTTTGAGCTTTTGAAGGTTGATGGAATCTCCAAGCAGGCAAAGCAGAGAAGTATTTGGAAAAATATGAAGCAACAGATCGGATTTACCAGGATGCTTAAGGATCTGTATAAGATATGGAGGACTGTAGGATGAGACTTGAAGACAAGCTATATCTGATAGGATTTAAGGTTGATGAGGTTGGAGGATCTCATCTTGCAATAAAAGATAGATCTTTGTGTGTCGAGTGCGAGATGAAACAGTGTCTGTATATCTGTCCGTGCGGGGTTTATGAGATTGATGAGAAAAAGAATGAGGTATCGATAAATTATGATGCGTGCGTTGAATGCGGAACATGCAGGGTAAGCTGCGATAATATCGACTGGCGCTATCCGAGAGGCGGATTTGGAGTTGCCTATAAATTCGGATAATTATTAAAGACTATCTATTTGTCGCAACCGGGATATTTCTTAATAATTCCGGTTGCGATATTTTTTTTCGGCTATTTGGCAAGATTCAGGAGCCATTGTTCGATAGCCATGCTCCATTGCTGAAGTTTTTGAACAGGTGCAAAATTTGCCCCTATATTGTTTATTGCCGTGAGTTCCCCGGATAGTATCAGGATTCCCAGCATTATGAAAAGAACTCCCGATATTATACTGTTTGTATGCATAAATATGGTTTTGCCGCCTATTTTTAGTTCAAAAGCCTTACCTTTCATAATTTTATAGATAAAGCTGCTCTTGCTTTTCTGAAGATACACCGAAAGAAACATCAATGGCAGTGCCAAGCCCAATCCGTATGTGAACAGTAAAATTCCTCCTTGATAGGCAGATTTTACCGTTGATGCCATAACAAGTATTGCAGCTAAAATCGGTCCTACGCAGGCAGTCCAGGATACCGACAACAGAATTCCGAATATGAATGATCCGGTATAAGTAGCAGGGCGTTTAGGGTTTGCCTTGATACCTGAGAATTCCCATCCCAGAATTATTGCAATGCCAAAAATTAATATCACCATTCCTGCTACTTGCGAAAAAACAGAAACGTTATTTCTGAGAAAACCGCCTATAGTAGTTGCGCTCATTCCAAGCAGGCTGAACATAAGCGAAAACCCGACAAAAAATGAAATACTCATACCGATGACATTTTTCTGCGTACTTTTTAGTGTGTATGCCATATATGCCGGCAATATTGGAAGTGTGCAGGGTGATGTAAAAGAAAGTAATCCTGCAACAAGTGCTGCAACCAATAGAATTATCATAAATCCTCCTTCTCTTTAAATTATTTGTTCATCAGATATTTTCAGCCGGCAGTACATATATTTCATATTGCAAATTATAATTTTTCCGTGTCAATTATGCGGCGGCAAGCTGCAATTGTCTGTTTCAAAATTACAACTGTCGGTTTGATTCAATTTTAATTCATCCAGCATCTTGATATCAGAAACACTGTTTTTCTTAAACAGATTTTCTGATATCTGTCTTTCTCCGACAAGTAACCTGATATTTTTATCTTTTAGCACCAGTACAGGCACGCTTTTAATACCGCTGTTCATAAGAAAGCCTTTTGCCCGACTGAGTTTTACCATTCTGACGGTCCTTACGAGCGTTTTATCGTTTTTTATTTTCCTTATGATATTTTCGCAATGGGGGCATTTGAGAGTGTATATCAATGTTTTGCCTGGCAAGGGATGCCAAACCGGTATATATAGCATTCTGCTTATCAGCAATAATCCTACAAAACCGGAAACAGCCAGATAAAAAACAATTTTAGAGCTTCTTTTTCTAAAAAATCGCATAATAAACAGCAGGCTTATTACAATTGCAATTCCTACGCAAACGATGCAGAGAAGATGAATGTAAAACAGTTGAAAGCCAAGTAAAGCACCCTCAAAAGTAAATGCCAAAGAAACTGCAAAATCGATTAGATCTTCTCCCCTTCTGTAGAAAGATGCGATCAATAAAAAGGAAAACAGAGCAATTCCAATAACTACAAACGGCATGCTGCCAAAAGGGGTAATCTCGTTAACTATCAGGCATCCGCTGGCTTTGCATATCGGTGATGATACAACAATGCCGTATAAATCGCTTGTGCTGAGAATTAAACCTGCAACCGAAATCAGCCTGAATATTACCTTTTCTTTCATAACGGGCGTAAATTTAGCACAACCGAACCGATTTGTCCACTAAAAGCCGGCTATTTCAAATAACGGCTTTGCTTTTATTGAACTTATGGTTTTTTATGTTAAACTTGCACTATTATGATGAATAAAGAAAAAACAAAACATATCTTATCGGGCAAGTTGAGGAAACGCAATCGATTTTCTTGGAATCATATAGAAAATCCGTCCTATGATGAGATCGATGCTATCTGTTCGGAATACGGTATTCCGGATGATTTTATAAGAGATCCACTCGATAAGGATGAGCGCTCAAGAATAGAGATAGAGAACGATTCTCCTCTGATAATAATCAGAGTTCCATTGAAAAACAGAGATGCGGAGATTCCGTTCGTAACCGTTCCCTTGGGCATTGTGCTGCCCAAAAAGGGCAATACGGTTTTGACTGTTTCGGGGGATGAGTCTTTGGTAAAGCATATTATCAAGATCAGGCAAAGAAATTGTGAGGATGATTCCGCCCTGCATTTTGTTTTTAATTTGCTATATAAAATAGCCATTCTTTATCTAAGCGATCTTAAATCTATTAACGGTTTGATTTCCGAATATGAAAACCATCTGCGCAAATCAATGAGGAATCAGGAACTTATAAGACTGTTTAATCTGGAAAAAAGCCTCGTCTATTTTACAACATCGTTGAAATCAAACGAGATGATGCTTGAGAAGATCAGAGCTGTAAGACAATACAGAAATATATTAAGTGATGATGATGATCTTGAGATACTTGATGACATTATTATTGAATATAAGCAGGCTCTTGAAACATCAATGATATACAGTAACGTCTTAAGCGGTATGATGGATGCCTTTGCTTCGGTAATCTCAAACAATCTCAACCAGGTGATGAAATTTTTGACATCATTTGCAATAGTTTTGACAATTCCGATTATGCTGAGCGGTTTTTATGGGATGAACGTAGCGTTGCCTTTGCAGCGTAATCCGCACGCCTTTTCTTTGCTTATGCTGTCTTCGCTTATTTTATCCGGCTTGACAGCAATGATATTTGTATGGAAAAAATGGTTTTGACAAGGATAGAATAACCTGCCAAAACCATCGGTTTTTATACTTTATTTTATACTTTATAAGCAATCTTTTTGGAGCTCCGTCTTTTACCGGCTGAGGAAGTCTGTTTTTTCTGCGGTTTCTGTTCTTTTTTCTCCTGCTGATTCGGTGCCTCTTTATTATTTGTAACGGTATTACTTTCTATATAGGAATTTTTCTTAAACATCAACAAAACAGGGCTTGCTATATATATGGATGAGTATGTTCCGCTGATAATTCCTATCAATAGAGCAAACGAAAAGCCGTGTATTACGCTTCCGCCGAAGAAAAACAGCACGATTATAACAAGCAACGTTGTTCCTGAGGTGAGAATCGTCCTGCTTAAGGTTTCATTTATTGCCCTGTTGATAATCTTATCAAAGGTGATTTTTCTTTTTGAAAGCCGGATGTTTTCTCTGATTCTGTCATAAACGACGATGGTATCATTGAGCGAATATCCGATGATAGTCAGGATTGCCGCCAGAATCTGGAGAGTGAACTGAAAATCGAATATTGCAACAAATGCAAGGGTTACAAGAACATCATGGATTAATGCTATAATTGCTCCTATTGCGAAGCGGAATCGGAATCTTACGCTCACATAAATCAGAATTGCAATTGTTGCGATAATAATCGAAAGAATAGCTTTACTTTTTAACGTTTTACCAAATTTAGGACCTATTGAGTTAACGGATCTGAGATCTATTCTATTTCCGGGAAAATCCTTTTTTATTTTAGCAAGCATATCGGAAGCAATACTTTTGGATTGCGTATTTTCAACAATTTTATTTACATATATGACATACTCATTTGAATTTCCGATTGTTTGAACA
Organism: Campylobacterales bacterium; assembly: GCA_027080125.1. Classification (GTDB taxonomy): domain Bacteria; phylum Campylobacterota_A; class Desulfurellia; order JAADFJ01; family JAADFJ01; genus JAADFJ01. The sequence goes on from JALWSW010000132.1 coordinate 9,645, forward strand.
TCAGGCGAACGGTATAATGCCTCAATGCTGCTTCTGAGCTTGTTTATCTTTATCGGTTTCTCAAATTTTATTCTTACCTCGGTTCCTCCTTTGAACTCAATGCCGTAATTCAATCCGAACAACGCCATATATACAAGTCCCGCAACTATTACAACTGCAGATACAAGAAGCGCTATTTTTCTTTTTCCTACAAAATCGATATTTACATCAGGTTTTATAAACTGCATACAAATTTCCTTTTAAATACTTATTTTCTTTTTTACTCCACCGGCATAGATAAGATCGAAAATCAATCTTGTTACTATAACGGCGGTAAACATGCTTGCGATAATTCCGATACTCATTGTTACCGCAAAACCTTTTATCGGTCCGGTTCCGAACTGATACAATATCAAAGCGGTAATCAGGGTTGTTATATTTGCATCAAGTATCGTAACGGTGGCTCTCTTGTATCCGGCTTCAATGGCTGAAAGTACGCCTCGTCCCACACGTATCTCCTCTCTTATCCGCTCATAGATGAGCACGTTTGCATCCACAGCCATACCGATTGTAAGAACGATGCCGGCTATACCCGGAAGTGTAAGGGTTGCCTTGAACAGTGCAAGTGCTCCGAAGATAATAACAATATTCAGAAGTAGCGCTATATTGGCAACTATTCCCGAGATATTGTAGTATAAAATCATAAAGATAATCACAAGCGCAAAACCAAGAAGCACCGATATGAGTCCTTGATGTATCGAATCAGCCCCAAGCGACGGACCGATCTGAGTTTTCTCGTCGATGGTGATTTTTGCCGGAAGCGACCCGCTTCTTAAAACTATAGCCAAATCGTGAGCCTGCTTTGTTGTAAACGAACCTGTTATCTGTCCGCGTCCTCCCCCTATACGTTCCTGAATAACCGGAGCGGAATAGACAATACCATCCATGACAATTGCAAGTTTTTTGCCTACATGAGAGCCTGTAAAATCAGCAAATATAGTTGCTCCCTCCGAGTTCAAGGTAAATGCGACATAAGGCTGATTCAGCGACCCGCCAAATCTCACAGCAGCACTTTTTATCATTGTTCCGTCGATGATAGCTTCTTTTTTTACGACAATGGGGGTTTTTGTCACATCTCCGGTGGCCGGGTCAATATGCTGCTCATAAAGAAGGATATCGTCGGCAGGCAATTTTCCGCTGAGAGCATCGGAAAGTTTTACACTATCATCAACAAGATGAAGCTCCAGCTTTGCAGTTTTTCCTATAAGGCTGATTGCTCTTTGTGTATTTTTTAATCCCGGCAGATCCACGGTTATCTGATTGTCGCCTGACTTTACTATGGTAGGTTCGGTGACTCCAAACTGGTCGATTCTGTTTCTGATAATTTCTATGCTTTGCTCGACAGCCTGTTTTTTGATTGCCAAAGCCCTTTTCGGCTTTATCGTCAAAACGATCGTTTTCGCATTCTTATTGTTGAGCGTGTAATCGGTGAGATTATTGAGAAAATTTACCGCTTTCTGATTATCTTGCGGGTCAAGAAGGGTTACGGTAATGGTTCCTCCTTTTGCCTCGATTTTCTCATATCCCAATTTTTGCTTTGGAAACTCTCTTTTAAGCGCCTGAACGGTTTGATTTACAACCGCATGCACCGCATCTTCGGTGTGAACGCTCAAAACAAGATGCACGCCTCCTTTCAGATCCAAACCCAAGCGCAATGATTTTTTAGGAAGATGGAGCATATTTGCATAATCTTTTGAAATAAAGTTTGGAAGCGCGTAAACCAGAAAAACAAGAGTTATGGCTGCTACAACAGCAAGCCTGATTCTCAAACTTTTCATTTATTCATCGCCTTACCGCGATATTATCTTTGGTTATTTTTATAATTACCCCTTTGGCTATTTCAACATCAACAGTATCCTGATCGGTTTTTGAGATTTCTCCGTATATCCCGCTGCTGGTGATAATTTTGTCACCTTTTTTTAACGATTCTATCAGCGCTTTATGACGTTTTCTCTGCTTCTGCTGTGGTAGTATCAGCAATACATAAAAGATTGCAAACATCAATATTAATGGCAAAAAAGAACCTAACACCGAACTTGTCTGTGTTGCCCCCAATAGATATAAATGCATTAAAACCTCCAATTTTTTAATAACCAGCCCATTATAACAATTGAGATACCTATTTCAAGTGCAATATTATTAATGATATCGGCTTTGCTTATTGTAATTTGACACCTGCTTCCTATATATCCTATTATATAAGTATCTCTGCTTTCCCGGTTATTACGCTTGAGTTTTAACATTGCGAGAAACTTTAGCGACGAGGAAATAGTTTTTGCCATATATTTGTCATAAAAGCTGCGAAAATAAAAAACGATGTTTACAGTCATCAAGCTGATTTTTTAAATATGAATATAAAAATGAAAAACGGTATTGACAAAGCAAAAGTGATGCATTATTATGCTTTCGAATTGATGCGGGGTAGAGCAGTCCGGTAGCTCGTTGGGCTCATAACCCAAAGGTCAGAGGTTCAAATCCTCTCCCCGCTACCAACAAAGTTAGGAAAGTCAATGATATTATCGTTTTGTCCCGTAAGAATTTAGGTATGGAAATCAAGAGCGCTTATCTTGTGCTGGAGGACGGAAGCTTTTTCTGCGGACGTTCTTTTGGTGCATCCGGAACATCTGAGGGAGAGGTTGTTTTCAACACGGCTATGAGCGGTTATCAGGAGATTCTCACCGATCCGTCGTATTGCGGTCAGATTGTTGTTATGACGGCTCCTGAGATTGGCAATGTAGGTGTAAATCCTGAGGATATGGAATCGGGCAAGGTATGGCTTTCCGGTTTTGTAGTTCATAATGCAAATGATATACCAAGCAACTACAGAGCCTCAGGCTCTCTGAGCGATTTTCTTAAGCAACAAGGAGTAGTTGCGCTTTCCGGGATAGATACAAGAGCATTGACAAAAAAGCTGAGAAGTTTCGGAACTATGAGGGCAGTTATAACAGATAGCCAGTCCGATATCGAGTTGTTGAGAAAAAAAGCCAGAGATGTTGTTCCGATAGAGCGCAAGGATCTTGTAGATTCGGTTACATCAGAAAAATCATATCATTGGACAGAGGGTTTGTGGGAAAAAAAGAGCCGTTCTTTCAAAAAGGCTAAAACTTCAGGCAGACCCAAATTGGCTGTGTTGGATTTTGGTGTAAAGCGGAATATATTGAGATATCTCGTTGCAACTGGCTTTGATGTGTGGGTTGTTCCGGCATATAATTTTGATGAGTTTGAGAAGATAAACCCGGATGCGATGTTTTTGTCAAATGGTCCGGGTGATCCTGCAAGTGTGAAAAAGGAACTGATAGAATTTATAAGGGAGAAAGCCGAGAGGCTTCCTACTCTTGGCATCTGTTTGGGCAATCAGTTGCTTGCAATAGCCTTTGGATACAAAACTTATCGGTTAAAATTCGGTCATCACGGCGCTAACCAGCCTGTTTTTCACAATATTAAGGAGTCTGTCAGAATAACCAGCCAGAATCATAATTTTGCCGTGGATATTGCAAAAGAGAATAGTTTGTTTAAAATAGTGGAAAGAAACTTGAATGACGGAACGGCTGAGTCGATAAAACATAGGAGCTTGCCGATTTTGGGAGTTCAGTATCATCCTGAAGCATCTCCTGGTCCTCATGATGCAGAAGAGCTTTTTGCAGATTTTAAAAAGATGGTGGTGTAGATATGCCAATGCTACAGAAAACGATAAAGAAAACGACATCGGTGAAGGGTATTACTCTTCACTCCGGAAAGATAGCCGCAATAGAGCTGATTCCTGCTTCTGTGGGTACTGGTATTGTGTTTATACGCAATGACAAACATATTAGAGCAAGCTGGAATAATGTTGTTGATACCTCAATGGCTACAACTTTGGGTGAAGGTGATAAGCGAATAGCTACAGTCGAGCATCTTCTTTCGGCAATATCCGGTCTTGGTATATCCAATCTCTTTATACGTGTTAACGGTCCTGAAATTCCTATAATGGATGGAAGCGCCGCTTCATTTATTTATATGATTTCTGAAACCGGGGTGCGTTCTCAGGGTGTTCCGAGAAAAACCATTAAAATAAAAAATAAAGTGGAGGTCAAAGAGGATGGAAAATGGGCGGCTTTTGTGCCGTCTGATAGTAAAAGAATTACATATGCTATTAGCTTTAACCATCCTAAAATCGGTTTTCAGAAGCTTTCGCTGAAATTTGACCGCCAGCGATATATAAAGGAAATAAGCAGGGCAAGAACGTTCGGCTTTCTCAGGGATATGGAATATCTTAAAGCTAATAATCTGGCTTTGGGTGGGTCGTTGGATAATGCAATTGTACTTGATGATTACAGAATAATGAATGAAGACGGACTGCGTTATCCTGATGAGTTTGTGCGTCACAAGATGCTTGATGCGGTTGGCGATATTTCGCTTGCCGGAGTGGATATCATAGGACATTATATTGCTTATAAGTCAGGTCATACCCTTAATAATCGTTTGCTCAGAAAACTGTTTTCAACCGAAAAAAGCTGGGAATGGGTAAGCGCGCCTGAGGAAAAGGTCGAAAGGATTGACGAGGCGGTTGAAGCAATCTGAACTTGAGCGTCAGGCTAAAAATTTTATTATTTCCCGCTCTCAGACTATCGAAAAGATAGAAGAAACTCATATATCCACTATCTATTTAACCAAGCAATTTGCATATAAGCGGAAAAAGCCGCTTTTTTTCGGGTTTCTTGACTATAGGACGGTAGAAAAAAGAGAGGAGTATTGCAAGAAAGAAGTCAGTCTTAATCAAAGACTTTCAAATATCTATATTGGGACGGAGCCAATTTATCTGAACGGAGAGATTATTGACTGGCTGGTTGTTATGAGACGGCTTAAAGAGAATCAGATGCTCGAAAGTTATCTTAAAACCGGTTTGCCAGATGAGCTAATAGATTCGTTTATCGAAAAGTTTTATCGTTTTTCTTTGCAAAAGAGAAGCCCTGAGATCGACAGATTCGGGGATATTTCGGTTATCGAAAGCAATTGGAATGAGAATTTTCAGCAGACTGAAGACCAGATAGGCAGCACTATTTCCCGTGAGCAATTTTCTAAAATTAAAGAGAGTGTGGAAAAATTCTGCTCCAAAAAGGAGCTTTTCAAAGAAAGAGTAGATATGGGAGCAATCATTGACGGGCATGGAGATATAAGGATAGAACATATCTATTTTGAAAAAGATCAGGCATATCTGTTTGATTGTATCGAGTTTAACGACCGCTTCAGATATCAGGACAGATTGCTTGATTTTGCGTTTTTGCTGATGGATCTTGAGTATAACGGTTATGGTGAAATATCAACTATTATGTTTGGCAAGTATTGCAAAAGATTTAATGAAAAAGGTGTTGACAACTTGTGCGATTTTTATAAATGCTACAGAGCTTATGTTCGCGGCAAGGTGGAAGGATTTATGTATAAAGAAGGCAAAAATGAAAAAAATCTCAAGCGTGCCATAGATTATTTCAGGTTATCCGAGCAGTATGCTGATCGATTTTGACGAACCGCTCGTTGTGATGATGATGGGTTTTTCAGGCAGCGGCAAAAGCTATGTTGCAAGACATCTGGGCAAGAAAAATAACTATTCTGTTCTCTCAAGCGACAGAATAAGAGCCGAGCTGAATCTTAAGGGTAATTATAGCAAAGAGGCGGTTATCTCTGTTTATGAGAAGATGATAAAAACGGCAGTTGAGCTGTTGAGGAAAGGCAGCTCGGTGGTTCTGGATGCGACATTTATAAGATACAGATACAGAAAGCTTTGCTATAGAAATATAAGGTCGTTTCCGATTCATCTGGTTGAGTGCAGGCTTCATAGAGAGGAAACCATAATAAAACGTTTGAGGGCAAGAAAGTTGAGAAAATCGGGTATCTCGGAGGCTGATGTTGATGTCTATCTGCTTCAGAAAAGTCAATATGAACCTATTGACATAAACGATCTGCGTCATCTTAGCTCCATATTGACAATCTTTAACGATTGAATCTTGTTGACAAAATCTGAGGCGATTCTATCATAAAAGTATGAAATATTTTATACTTTTTGTGCTTCTGTTTATCCTGTGGGCGTATCTGAAAAAATCGCTCAAAGGTGACAGCGAGGAAGACAAAAAGCTGGTTGAATGCTCTGAATGCGGGGTGTATCTGCCGAAAGAGGATGCCAAAAAGCATATAAACTGGAGCAAAACAATCTATTTTTGCTCTGATGAATGCGAAAAAAAATATGTTGAATCCGGCAAAAAATAGACGGATTAAAAAGGAGCGTAGATGAAATTTTTTATTGATACGGCAAATGTTGATTTGATAAAATCTTATTATAGCCTGGGTATAGTTGATGGTGTTACAACCAACCCGTCGCTTGTTTCGAAAGAGAATAAAAGCTTCAGTGAGATAATAGCTGATATTGCCTCATTTGTGGATGGACCTATAAGTGCTGAGGTGATTGCCACCGATTCTGAAGGAATGATTAGCCAGGCAAAAGAGCTATCTTCTATAAGCAAAAACATAGTGATAAAGATTCCTATGACCAAGGAGGGAATCAAAGCCGTCAACACTCTTTCGGGTATTGGGATAAGAACCAATGTAACGCTTGTCTTTTCTCCGGCTCAGGCTTTACTTGCGGCAAAGGTGGGCGCCAGTTATGTCAGTCCGTTTGTAGGAAGGCTCGATGATATAGGTCATCACGGAATGGAGCTGATAGAACAGATCAGGGCAATATATGATAATTATCGATTTGCTACTGAGATTATTGTTGCAAGCATCAGGCATCCTTCTCATGTGATCGAGGCTGCTCTTGCTGGAGCTGATGTTGCAACTATTCCCCCGTCTGTTATCGAAAAACTTTTTAATCATCCTTTGACAGATAAAGGGCTTGAAAAATTTTTAGAGGATTGGAAACGAAGGTTTGGATAAGCTTGTTGTCGCAACTCATAATCAGGGAAAGCTGAGAGAGATAAAACATTTTTTCAGCGATATTCCGATTGAGATAATCTCTGCTGCAGAGCTTTCGGAGAGCTCACCGAAGGAGACCGGGATAACATACCGGGAAAATGCCCTTTTGAAGGCGCGTTATCTTTATAAAAAATATAGAATCCCAACGCTTGCCGATGATTCCGGTCTTGAGGTAAAGGCATTAAACGGAATGCCTGGGATCTATTCGGCGCGTTTTGACGGTGCTAAAGCCACATATCATTCAAACAATATAAAATTGCTCGGACTGCTTGAGGGCAAAAGGGATCGCAGGGCGGAATTTGTGTGCGTTATGATACTTATTGCCGATGATAAAACCTATCAGGCTACCGGAAAGGTAGCGGGCAATATCGCATGCGATTTTTCCGGAACCGAAGGGTTTGGTTATGACCCGCTTTTTATTCCTGTTGGCTATGGCAGAAGTTATGCGGAGATGGAATATAAAAAGCAATCGATAAGTCACAGGGCTGTTGCCTTGAAGAAAATAAAGAGGATTATCAAAACGTTATGAGGATTTTGCTGCTGCTTTTAATCTTTATCGTGCCGGCATATTCGGCAGCCTTGCCGGGTGGTTCTTCTCCGGTTGAGATAGATTCGCAAAGCGCCCAATTTAATCAGAATAAAAACAGTGCTACTTTTATCGGAGATGTAGTTTTTAAGCGGGATAGGCTCACGGTTAAATCGGATAGGCTTGTGATATACAGAAACAAAAAAGGCGAGCTTATTAAGGCTGTAGCAACCGGTTCGGTGAGGATAAAAAACAGTGATAAAAAGAATCGCTTTAATGCCACCTCCGATATGGCAGTTTATAACAGAAAAGAGCAGACTTTGGTGTTGACCGGAAAGCTCGTTACATTTGGTAATGGAATTGATAAAGGAGAATGTGAAAAATTGATCTATCATATTGATACGGGAAACAGCGAGATTTTTTCAGGAAATAGTCCTGTCAAACTTACGGTAACTCCTAAGGAGTCCAAATGAGCGTGGTGACACGTTTTCCGCCAAGCCCCACCGGTTTTTTGCATATTGGCGGGCTCAGAACGGCGCTTTTTAACTATCTGTATGCCAGGCATCATGATGGTAAGTTTATTTTGAGGATAGAAGATACAGACAGCGAGCGCTCTGAGAAACGTTTCAGCGAGCTGATAATCAAGGCGTTTGAATGGGTGGGGCTGGATTTTGACGAGGGTCCCTATTTTCAATCTCAGCGCGGTGAGATTTATGCGAAATATATCGACAAGCTGATAAAGGAGGGCAAGGCATACAGATGCTACTGCAGCCGGGAGCGATTGAGTAAACTCAAGGAATCACAAATATCAAAAGGAATAAAGCCTCATTACGACGGTTTCTGCAGAGAACAGAACAGGAAAACATCAGGAGATTATACGGTTCGATTCAAGCTTCCGGATTCGGTGGGTAAGGTTGAATTTTATGATATGATTCATGGAAAGATATCGGTTGCTTTGTCGGAGTTGGATGATTTTATTATCGTAAGATCGAACCGAATGCCGATGTATAATCTTGCCTGTGTTATAGATGATGCGCTTATGGGAGTTACCGATATTATTCGCGGCGATGATCATCTTTCAAATACACCGAAGCAGATTTTACTCTATAAGGCTCTCGGATTTGATATTCCAAGATATGCCCATGTGCCGATGATTTTGGGTGAGGACAAAAAACGATTTTCCAAACGACACGGGGCAACCTCGGTGAGCGTATATAAGGATGAGGGCTATTTGCCGGATGCGCTTTTGAATTATCTGGTAAGGTTGGGTTTTTCATACAAAGATCAGGAGATTTTCAGCCTCGATGAGCTGATAAGATATTTCGATATCGATCGGCTCGGGAAATCCGCATCGGTTTTCAACCCTTCAAAGCTGCTCTGGATAAATTCGGTTTATATTAAAAACAGAGAACCCTCAAAACTTGCCGAAGAGATTGCTCCTTTTCTTTCCGAGCTTTTGAAAAGAGAGATTGATGTTGATGAAAAACTGACAGAGGCGGTAAAGACAGTTCAACAAAGGGCAAAAACGTTAAAAGAGGCTGCCGGGCAGCTTAAATTCTATTTTGAAGCTCCTTCAGATTATGATGAGAAAGGAATCAAAAAATATTGCAAAGATAGCGGTTTGCTAAAGGAGTTGCTGCGTCTTGCAGAGGATATAAAATGGAGCGAGTCAGAGCTTAAGAGAGTCATCGAAGAGACGATGGATAAATTTCAGATAAAAATGATCAAGGTAGCTCAGCCGATAAGAATAGCGCTTACCGGAAAAACTGTGAGCCCCGGAATTTATGAGATGATGCTTATATTGGGCAAGTCCGAATCGCTAAAGCGTATAGAAAATCTTTCCAGATTTTTAGATGAAAGAGCTTGACAAGCTTTTATCGGATAAAAAGAGCGGTTCGGTGGCAATAGCGATCTCTTTTTTGAATCTGATTGAGAGCTGCCCTTCAGATATTGAAAAAAAGATTAAGCTGATCAAAGAGGCGTTTCCTGAGATGACGCTTGTCAAATCGGTTTGCCATAAAATAGAAACTGCAATTACCGAAGGAACGGAT
>JALWSW010000133.1 GCA_027080125.1 Campylobacterales bacterium
ACTGCACCCTTGATGTGCGTAAACCTGAAGGAGTTGAAATCTTCAAAAAACTTGCAAGCCAAGTCGATATTGTCGTTGAAAATCTCAGAAGCGGAACAACCGATCGTTGGGGCATAGGCTACAGACAACTCAAAGAGGTCAATCCAAAACTTATCTATATCGCTTTGAACGGATTCGGACAATGGGGAGACTATACCGATAGACCTGCCTATGACGCTGTGGCGCAATCTGAAACCGGATTTGCGGCAATAAACGGTTTTCCCGAATCCGCTCCTATGAAAGCTGGCATCTGGATAGCCGATCATTACGGCGCATTGATGGGGGCAAATGCTGTTCTTGCTGCGCTTCATTATCGCAACAGAACCGGCAAAGGTCAGTTTATCGAGTTTTCGCAAGTCGAAAACCTGATGCGTGTTATGGATTGGACATGGCCATATATCCAGAAAACAAAAAAGGACAGGAAAAGATCCGGCAATATCGATACTGCAATTTGTCCGTCGGGGGTATTTAAATCACTGGACGGCAAATTTGTTGCAATATCCGCTGTTACCGATAGCGGCTTTGCGGGACTTGCAACTGCAATGGGAGATCCTGATCTGAGACTTGATCCGCGTTTTAAGAATCAGATTGAACGCTCAAAAAGCGAAAACGTCAAGATTCTAAACGATATGCTGGAAAAATGGGCGTCCGAAAACAAAGCCAGCGCAATCGAGGCAGCCGCATCCAAATACGGTTTTGCAGCACACCGTGTTTACAATAGCGCCGATCATGTAAAAGATGAGCATCTCAAGGCGCGCGATTTCATACATCAGTTTACCGATCCCAAAGGTGTGGAATTCGCTTTTGAGGGAACTCAACCGCATCTTTCTGAGACTCCTGGCAGAGTTAAATGGGCTTTCAAAGAGGTAGGAGCCGACAACGACTATGTCTTCAAAGAGTTTTTAAAGTTGAGCGATGAAACCATAAAAAAATTAGAAGAAAAAGAGATTATAGGCGGATATATTGATATGTTCGGACGAACTCCGCCAACTGACGATAAGGAGGCAAAATAATGGATTGGAGAGAATGGGCAAAAGCTAATGATGCTGAAAGAGACAATAAGCCGGAGGCATTATCCGATCTGTTTGTGCTGGATATGAGCTATGCCAATCTGTCCGGATCTTTTGCAGCCGCAATACTTGCCGAATACGGAGCAACCGTTCTAAAGATTGAACCCCCCTCAGGTGATCCTGCAAGAAATTTTACTCCCGACGGAATAACCGCAGGCGGCGTGGGACTTGCATATCTGCCTGAGACCAGAAACAAGCATTCAATCAGGCTTGATCTTTCCTCGCAAGCCGATATAGATTATCTTAAGTCTTTAATGTCTCATGCCGATGTTGTCATAGAGACCAGCAAACCCGGCTGGCTATATGAGAAAGGAATAAGTTATTTTCAGGCAAGGGAAATAAATAAATCTCTTATCTGGTGCTCTATCTATACATACGGTCAGTACGGTCCTCTTGCCTCATGCGGACAGGAAGACAGCGATATTGTAGATCAGGCAATAAGCGGAATGCTGTATATCAACGGTGAGATGGAAGACGAAGAGAATCCAAAAGATTATCAGGTACCCACACGCTTTGGCAATCAGATGGCTTGGTATGCAGGCGGAAGCTGGGCGTCTTTTGGTATCATGACCGCACTTGCATATCGCGATAAAACAGGAAACGGTCAGATGATTGATGTCTCTCCGGCTGAGGCGTTCGGAAGAATCAGCAACGCTTCCGCATCCTATCATTTCTGCACAGGAAAAACGCTTGAGCGGCTCGGAAGTCACGATGCATCCGTATTCCCATACACCTATTTCCCCGCAAAAGACTGCACCGCTTTTATTGCGGCGTTTTCCGATATCAACTGGAAAAAGTTTTGCCATGTTATGAAAAGAGAAGACCTGAGCAATCTGTCAACCGCCTACAGATTGAATCCGGATAATATGCAGATCCTATGGAAAGAGATCTCGAAATGGACACAGGAGCGAACCTACGAGGAGATTCTTCAGGCTATCAAAAAAGCCGACGAGGAAGGTATTCCGGGGGTAATCGTTCCGGCAAAGGTGCTGACTCCTATAGAAGCATTTAATGATAACAATTCATGGGAAAGAGATATTTTAAAGCGAGTTAATCTGCATGATGGAAGCTACACGGTTCTATCCAATCAGGGTGTTCATGCAACCGAAACTCCACCGAGAATAAAATGGGTTGACACGAAATAATGGCACCAAAAATAGCATCATCGATAGATACTTCTTCTGAAATTTACAAAAAGCGATATGCCTATAACAAAGGTCGTGTTGAGGAGATATCGAAGATAAGGGCAGAGATTGCAGAAGGAGGCTCGCAAAGAGCAAGAGAGATTCATAAAAAACGTGGAAAGCTGCTGGTGCGGGAAAGGATTGAATTTGTGCTTGATGAAGGTTCGCCTTTTTTGGAGATTGCCCCGTTTGCGGCGTATGATATCTATGACAACAAAGCCCCTTGTGCAGGAATTGTTGCAGGTATCGGAAAAATATCAGGGCATCTTGTGATGATTGTTGCCAATGATGCCACCGTCAAGGGAGGAACATATCTTCCTTTGACGATAAAAAAACATATAAGAGCCCAGAGAATAGCTATGGAAAATCGACTGCCGTGTCTTTATATCGTAGATTCAGGCGGAGTTTTCCTTCCGCTTCAGGAGGATGTTTTTCCAGACAAAGAGCATTTTGGCAATATATTCTATAACCAGGCTCAACTTTCCAAAGAAGGACTCCTTCAGGTTGCGGTTGTAGCGGGATTTTCCACCGCAGGAGGCGCTTATGTTCCGGCAATGTGCGATCAAACCGTTATAGTAAAAGGGACAGGCGCCATATTTATAGGAGGTCCTCCGCTTGTAAAGGCTGCAACCGGAGAGGATGTTAGCGTAGAGGAGCTCGGAGGAGCAAATGTTCATACGAAAATCTCAGGGGTTGCCGATTATTTGGCATCCGATGATGAGGATGCACTCATAAAAGCGCGTGAGATTTTCAGCACTCTGCCCAAAGACAAGCCGTTTGAATTGGATAGAGACACTCCAAGCGAACCTGACTATGATGCCGATGAAATCTACGGAATTCTTCCGACTGATCTGAAAAAGCCGTTCGATTCCAGAGAAATTATCGCGCGAATTGTAGATTCAAGCGAATTTGACGAGTTCAAACCGGAATATGGCAGGACGCTTATTAGCGGTTTTGCAAGAATCGGAGGATATCTCGTCGGTATTATTGCAAATAACGGCGTCATTTTCCCTGATTCGGCAGATAAAGGCGCTCATTTTATCGAACTGTGCAGCTACAGAAAGATTCCGATACTCTTTTTGCAGAACATAACCGGATTTATGATAGGCAAAGCGTATGAGCATGCCGGGATTGCGCGAGCCGGCGCAAAAATGATAAACGCGGTGGCAACCTCATCGGTTCCAAAGTTTACCGTTATAATAGGCAATTCCTACGGCGCTGGAAACTATGCAATGTGCGGCAGAGGCTATAATCCTCGCTTTTTATGGATGTGGCCAAACGCCAAGATTGCGGTTATGGGAGGAGAACAGGCTGCCGATACGCTTGCTCAAGTTAAGGTAAATCAGCTCAAAAGAGCCGGAAAAGAATTGAACACTGAGGAAATAAACGCCTTAAAGCAACCGATCCTTGATGATTATGAAAGACAGTCAAGCCCGCTTTATTCTTCTGCAAGGCTGTGGGATGACGGAATTATAGATCCTGCAAAAACACGCGAATATCTGATGCTGGCAATCGAAATTGTATCCCACAATATTGATAAATCCAAACAACGATACGCAATATTCAGGATGTAGCTATGAACATAAAAAAGATGCTTGTGGCAAACAGAGGCGAGATTGCAATAAGAATTATGCATGCGGCAAAGGAACTTGGAATCAAGACGGTTGCGGTCTATTCGGAAGCCGACAGAAATTCAAAACATCTCAGATATGCGGATGAGGCGTATTTTTTGGGCGAAGCGACTGCCATAAAGAGCTATCTCAATATGGAAAAATTGCTACAGGTAGCAAAAAAATCCGGGTGCGATGCGGTTCATCCCGGATACGGTTTTCTGGCTGAAAATGCGGACTTTGCCGAAGCTGTCATAGAAGAGAAGATGTGTTGGATAGGTCCCAAGCCTTCGGTTATGCGGCTGAGCGGAAACAAAATCGAGGCAAGAAGACTGGCTCAATCAGCAGGCGCACCTATCACTCCCGGAGCTGTTATTGACGGAAAAAAAGATATCAGGCAAATTGCCAAAAAGATTGGATATCCGATTCTTATAAAGGCTGCAGCCGGCGGTGGTGGCAAGGGAATGCATATTGTTGATAGCGAACCTGAGCTGGATTCTGCGCTGAGAATGAGCCGCAGCGAGGCAAAATCTGCCTTTGGAGATGATAGCGTATATATCGAGAAATTACTGAAGTCTCCTCGGCATATCGAGATTCAGCTGCTTTTGGATAGCACCGGCAACGGAGTCTATTTCCCTGAGAGAGAATGCTCGATTCAGCGCAGATATCAGAAAATTATAGAGGAGACACCTTCGGTTGCAATCGATAGACAGATAGCTGCAACACTTGGCAAAACCGCTCTGAATATTGCCAAAAAGATAGGCTATCACACGGCAGGAACCGCAGAGTTTCTTGTAGATAATGGAAATTTTTATTTTCTTGAGATAAATGCAAGGATTCAGGTTGAACATCCGGTAACAGAGATGTTAACCGGCATAGACCTGCTGACTGAGCAGATCAAACTGGCAACAGGCGCCAAGCTTAATCTGAATCAGAATGAAATTAAACCGCGAGGACACGCAATAGAGGCAAGAATCTATGCGGAGGATCCTCACAACGGATTTGCCCCGTCTCCTGGAAAAATTAAACATTACCGCGAACCGTCAATGCCTGGAATAAGATGCGATTCCGGTGTTGAAAGCGGAACGATTGTCTCGATTGCCTATGACCCTATTCTGGCAAAACTTATAAGCTATGCTGAAAACCGAAAAGCTGCAATAAACAGACTTTACAATGCGCTTTCGGAATATCATATAGCGCCTGTGAAGACCTCCATACCGTTTTTAAAGGCGGTTTTGCGCAATAAAGAGTTTTTGGAAGGCAGCTACAACACAAAGTTTATAGAGAAAAATGCCGACAGTCTTTTTGAAAAAAAGGAA
>JALWSW010000134.1 GCA_027080125.1 Campylobacterales bacterium
CAATCTCAAATGTTGAGACTGCCGCGCTCCTTTGGAGATCGCAGTGACAATAAATAAAGTGGCAAGTGACAAGATAAAGAGAGACTGCTTCGTCGCTGCGCTCCTCGCAGTGACAAGAAAATAAGGGTTCTCGCAGTGACAAAGGAGGAGGCCATTGTGAGCGTAAGCCTGTCTGCGTGCAACGCACAGTCAAGCGAAGCAATCTCTCTTTTCCGGCATTATAAAATCTGCGTTTAGAAATCAGAGCAAAAATGCGTTAAGAAAGAATAATGTTTGAACGGAAAACAAGAGGTTGTATATAATTGCAGACATCTCTTTCTCTATTGGATAATCCCTATATAAATTCACAGATTGTGAGTTTTATTCTTTTAGCATTTTTGCGAATGATTTTAGCAGATTTTATACAGCCTTGATTTTTTGGTTCTTTTTTATCAAGAAAAAAGAACAAAGGTAAATATCTTTCTTTTTCCCCTCTTACTTTTTGAATGACCAAAAAGTAAGCAAAAAGTCACCGCTGTGGGAAATTTGCTAAAATATCACCCTATTATGCTGAAAAAATAAAACTCGCAGTTTATCTGATTGCAATGGCAGTCAGATAAATGTAACTCATCTCTGAAATTATGGTTTTTTCTTATTTCTTGCTCAAACATTATTTTTTCTTAACGCATAATAGGATAATATTTCTTAACGCAAATTTTCCAATGCGGAATAAGAGGAAAACTACTTACCTGCTTAACCATTCACTATTCACTATCCATCAGCTACTAATAAAGCATTTATCTATTTTATTTTCACCGTTTCGGTATAAAATATCCGTATGAAAATTATTTATCTTGGAACTATAATAGAACTTATCCGTGGCGATATCACCAAAATTACCGCAGATGCAATTGTCAATGCCGCCAACAGTTCTCTTGCCGGCGGCGGCGGAGTGGACGGAGCAATCCATAGAGCAGCAGGCAGAGTAATTGCCGAGCAATGCAGAAAAATCGTCAAAAAACAGGGAGGCTGCAAAACCGGCGAGGCGGTCTATACCGATGCGGGCAATCTTGATGCAAAATACATTATCCACACCGTAGGACCGATATACAGAGTCGCTGCCTCAGATGAAACGCAGCTTTCATCAGCATATACAAACAGCCTTATGCTGGCAAAAAAACTCGGGGCAAGAACGATTGCATTTCCATCGATTTCCACCGGCATCTACCGATTTCCGATAAAAAAAGCCTCATTAATCGCACTAAAGGCAATCAAACGGTTTGTAGAGGAAAACAGGGAAACTTTCAAAAAGATAACCCTGGTGCTCTTCTCAGAATATGATTTTAATATATACAAAATGGCAGTTGCTACCGTTTTTGATTCCTGATGTTTATTTTGTCAAAACTTTTTACATCACTGCTTCTGCCTCCCGGATTATTCGTTATCCTCATATCTGCTTCATTATTTATCAAAAACAGAAAGATTATGAGGAAATATCTGCTGATAATTACGGCTATCATCTATCTTTTATCAATCAGACCGGTCAAAGAGGCGCTCTTGATACCTCTTGAAAATGCTTATCCTGTTTTGCGAGAATTGCCAAAAAATGCCGGTGCTGCGGTTGTTTTGGGTGCAGGAAACTACCTTTATCCAAACATAAGTCCTGCCGCTGATTCTGCAAAAAGAACTATAGAGGCAGCAAGAATAAGACGAATGATTGCTATCCCGTTAATTCTCTCGGGTGGAAAATCTCCTCTGGAAAACTCAGGAACAGATGCGGAATCGATGAAAAAGGTTTTGAATAGTTTGGGAATTAGCGGCAATATATTTCTTGATACGAAAAGCCTTAACACTTTTGGAAATGCCAAATATACTGCCATTGTTTTAAAAAGACTGAGAATCGACAAACCGGTCATTCTTATAACAAGCGCATATCATATGAAGCGGGCGGTTTTAAGCTTCAAAAACAACGGCATAAATGTATATCCGGATCCGGTTGATTTTCATACCGATAGAACCGGATATACACTTTTTAGCTTTTTGCCTACTATGAAAGATCTTTCGGATAGTTTTAGGGCGCTTCATGAATATATCGGGATTATCTACTACCATCTGCTGTGAATAGCAGGAAAGGCTATCTATACTTAGCTTCAAGCATAATTACCGCAAGTCTGATGTATATAATGACAAGACTTATCATAAGTTCTGTCAATGTTTACTCCGTTATGTCTATCTATTTTTCTGCGGCTTTTTCCTTTGGCGTGTTATCATCAAAAATTTTTATAAAAACAGACCTGATAAACGAGTTAAAAAATCATGCATTATTGATACTTGTTGTATCAGCATTAACGATAATCGGCGCTTATTTTTGGTTTCTATCCATAGGACGCGCGGGCGCGGCAGCAACATCACTGCTTGCAAAGCTACAAACAATTTTTACTGTTGCCGCAGGGGTCATTCTGCTAAAAGAGAAATTTGTCAAGTCAGCATGGATTGCCGTGGCAGGAACCGTTGTAGGCGGAGTCCTTATTGTTTACAAAGGAGGCAGAATAGATTTTCTTGATGCATTCTGGATGAGTATTTTTTCAGCAAGTTATGCTTTGCAATCGTATCTGGTAAGAAAATACGCCAGTTCGATCGATATGATTGCTTTTACCGTGTGGCGTTCTTTCTTTATAGCTTTCTTTTTTATTATTCTTGCTCAAGCAAAAGGCAATCTCGTCTTGCCTCAAATGGGTGATTTTGCAATTTTGTCTGTAGCGGGAATCTTGGGCGCTTATCTGTCAAAAGGGCTGCAATATATGTCGTTTCGATATCTTCCAATCTCGACGGTTTCAGTTTTGACGAATACTGAATCGATTTTAACTCTTATTCTTGCAGCGGCTTTTCTCCGAGAGCAGTTTAGTTTGATAAACATTTTCGGAGCATCGCTGGTTATTGCAGGTTCGGCATCGCTTATATATATAAAAACAGTTCGAAAAAAGCTGATTGGCAATGGTTTGCTTTAAAGTCTTATGCGTTTTTTTATTGCCTCATATAAGACGGCATTTTTGTGTTTTCTGTATTCGGTAAGGTCTTTTCTGCTGTGTAGGATATGCAGATAATAGAGAGTCGCTATAAAAATTGTCCCGCCGGCAATGTTTCCAAGGGTTCCGGGAATCCCGAGTTGAACAATCCATTTACTTACATTAAACTGAGCTCCTGCTAATGCTCCTATAAATACCTCTGCGGAGGAAAGCACCACATGGGTAAACGAACCGATGCCTATCATAAAAATGGTTATCCAAATGGCTATAAGCTTTGCCACCCTGTCTTTTACCGCAAGTACAAGCCAGGTCATCAATGTTATGAGCATACCGGCAAATATTGCGCTTATAAAGGTTTCGATAATAGGACGATGCATCTTATAGTCTGCAAGCTCTAAAAAATGACCTTTGGCATAAAATCCTATTGAATCAATGCCTCCGACTGCTATCAAGGCAAGAATTATGGCAACGCCGATAAAATTTCCTATGTAGGTTATCGTCCATAATCTCAACAGATTTGAGAACTTTCCCGATTTTTCCAGTATGGGAGTAATGGGAACCAGAAAGTTTGCGGTAAAAAGATCGGTGTTTGTTAATTTTAGAATAAAAAAGCCGAGCGGAAGGATAACCGAGAATACAATTAATGCAATCTGCTTGTCAGCAATCGCACCTGATGCCGCTGAGGAGGCGAGCGCTCCGAGTGTAACGCTTATGCCACCTATAATTCCTGAAAAAAGCAACTCAAGCGAAGACCTGGAAAGCCGTTTTTTTCCCTCATCGACCGTTTTCTCAAAAACATACAACGGATCTCCTTCTTTGTCCTCGCGACTTTTCATACTATCAAGAATCAAAGAAAACCGTCGTTCATGATATTTTTCATCCTCTAATATCTGAAGCAGAATCTTTTTCGTTTCCTTATCAGGGGCAAGTTCAGCGTACTTTCGGTAATTTATCACTGTTTCAGCCTCAAGAATCTGATTAAACCGCAAAATATCCTTGTCGTTCATTAATGTGGAAACCAATCGAATTGCTTCTTTGACTGCAACGCTGTCAAATTCAGGCTTGATGCCTGCGGAAACAAGAATTGTTTCAAGAAGTTCCGCGTGCAGCTGCTCGGTTTTGGAGATAAATCTAAGCAAAATGGCCAAATCCTGGTCTTCAACTTTAGCGACTTCGTAGTGATATACCCTTTGAGCTATCTTCTCCTGAGCGTATAGCTCTTTGATAATTTCAATGAACAGCATATAGAAACTATAGCAGAAAACTTGTTTTTAACAAGATTGCCTATTGCCTTGCCAAAAATCTATTTAAAAAACGCAAAATGAGGGTCATTTTTTAATGCCAAAAATTTTTGTTTGCGGTTTTTTGGTTATGTTTCTTGCTACTGCCAGAAAATGTTTTTCTTTTGATGCTGCGAACATCATCCCTTTTTGCTTTATTTAAACTGATACAACGGATTGCGTCTTACAGGGGTAAAGCCGGCGTCTTTAATCAGCCGTTCTATTTCTTTTATACTTGCAATTTTTCTATGTCCGGCAAGCCGCATAACATTTTCCTCAACAAGCATACTGCCCAGATCGTCGGCTCCGAAATATAGAGCAAGCTGACCGATATGTTTTCCCTGTGATGACCAGGAAGCCTGTATATGATCGAAATTATCAAGAACGATTCTTGAAATCGCAACAATTTTCAGATAATTGGCAGCAGTCACATCCTTTTTATGGCTATATAATGCGGTGTTCTCAGGTTTAAAATCCCAACTTATAAATGCGGTAAATCCGCCTGTTTCATCCTGAATTGCTCTTAATCTCAACAGATGATTAATTATATCCTCATGCGTTTCTATATGACCAAACATCATTGTGGCTGTGGTTCTGTAGCCCAGTTTGTGAGCAATTTTCATAATCTCAAGCCATCTGTCGGAGCTTATTTTCAGTGGAGCAATCTTTTTTCTGACATTTTCGGTCAATATTTCAGCTCCACCTCCCGGAATTGTTCTTAATCCTACCTGCCAAAGATCGCTTAGCACCTCCTCTGCTGTTTTATCGCTTATTTTTCCCATGAGGTCAATTTCAGGCGGACTGAATGCATGAATAAAAAGCGAAGGAAAATTTTTGTTAAGTTGAGATATCATATCAATATAATATTCGTATTTAATCTTTTTGTTTAAGCCTCCCTGAATAAGAAGC
>JALWSW010000135.1 GCA_027080125.1 Campylobacterales bacterium
GGAATACTTTGAATGGAAGAAAGAGCATCCGGAACTATTTGAAATAAAGACAAAAACTTTGAGTGTGTTAAATGGCAAATCTTAATTTAGCAGAAAGTAAATTTACAGCAGATTTGGGAGTTGACCTCGCCTTTTACATCATCTTTCAAAAAACATAAATTGTCAAGATGGCCGGCATCACTTGATCATGTCGACTTTCCTTCACGGCGAACACCTGTGTTCATTTTAACAATTTTATCTGATATATCTATCAAAATATCCTTGAAAATGATAGAAAATTCAGAGATAGTTTTAGTCCATATCTTTTGCGAAATTGCTAGTTTTGTTGTTCGATATCAGGCTCACTCTTTTACATTTTTGTCAATTAACTGGCGGAGAGGGCGGGATTTGAACCCGCGATAGGAGATCCTATACACGATTTCCAGTCGTGCGCCTTCAGCCGCTCGGCCACCTCTCCGGATTTTCAAATCGCCTCCTATAATACATAGCAAACGGCAAATATGCAACAATAAGAATTCATATCAGATGCCTTTTTGTGAGAAACAAAACGGTTTATTTGCCTTCCGTTGCCATGAAGTTGCTTTATTTATTGTCACTGCGAGCACCGAGCGCGGCAGTCTCATTTCACTCTGTTACTGTGAGGCTTTAGCCGAAGCAATCTCTGCTCACCTCTGAGATTGTCGCTTGCTTTCGTTTATAGTAAATATATTTTGTGTTAGTTAGCGCAAGCGGTTTGTTATGAAAAAACTAACCTCCGGCAAATGTCCTGATGAGCGATATCTCGTCATGATTTTTCACCTCGTAGTCGGATTCATTGCCTGTGACCATATTTCCATTTACAACGAAATTTGTCATCGTATCATCAAAGGTTATACCTTTTTTTGATAAGATTGATCCGATTCTATTTCGTAATTCGCTGAGATTGCTTATCGGCTGATCAATTACTATTGAATTTTCTCCTGAGGTTTTCAAAACATCATCGAATCTTACCAAAATTTCAAAACCGGTTACAATATTAGCCAGTTGCCTATGAAATTCGGTTTTTGGTATTCCTTCCCCGTTCAGTTCTGATATTTCATAGAAACGCCTTTTCAGTTCCGAAAATTTTTCTCTGTCTATCTTTTCTCCTGCAAACGGTCCGCTTTTGATCGGTTCGTTGAACCATCTTTCCGGCAGCGTGTCATCTTTGGATGAAAGACCGATGCGATAATTAAGCAGCCTCTCAAGCAATATTATATTTTTTCCTATCTTCTCTATCTCTTTTATGGACAACTTTATTCCGGTGGCTGCTGATATTCCTTTTGAAAGCTCTTCGTAATCTACGGTGCTTGGCGAATTGAACAGTTTTGTCGAGAACCTGCACAGTCCAGCCGAATCTCCTGCGGCATATAGATCCTCGCATCTTCTCACCGCAAATTCTTTACCTTCATAGCCGGTCGGTTCGGCAGAAACTTCTGCCCCATAAAGTTTTCGCTTATATGCCGGATCGCTGTTTATATGCGCGTTTATCTCAAGTGTTGCCCGGTTTCTGAGATGATCCATTCCGCGTGTTGCAACGGCAACACCAAGAGCAAATGCTTTTAGTATTCTGCAATCATGAGGGTCGGATTGAAACAATCCCTTAATAGTCATCTTGTAATTTTCTGCCTCATTCGGATATTTGCCTCTCTCAACGGCTCTGTTTGAATCTGCAAGTGTGTCTCCGAACCCTTCTCGTTTGGTAATCATAAAAAGAAGTTTTTCGATTGCCTCATAATTGCCCCAGGAAAGGTCAATTCCGCCGGTTTCTTTTTTGGTAATGATTTTTCGCTGATAAAGCTCCATTGCCCATGCGAGCGCTCCTCCGGTGCTTGAGGAATCAAGTCCCAAATCGTTTAATATGTTGTTGAGCCTTAATACATGTTCAACCTTTTTTATGCCTATATTGGGACCAAACTTTCCCAGCGTAACATATTCGGGTCCGTCGCCTTTGTCATATTTGTCAAAAATTCCATCGTTATTGATGCCGTTGTAGGTTTTTTCATTCTCATGAATTATTTGAGCTTCCTTTTCGTCTGTGCTTGCGTTGCCTGAAACTCCCCTGAGAGCGCCTTTACCCCATCCTCCTTTTGCATCGGGGGTCATATCATTGAGCGGTCTGCAGATAATCGGGCATTTGTAGCAGCCCGCCATCCTTGTTCTGTATATATCGATGTTATCGGCATCAAGGGCATCTGTCCAATAGGTTTCCTGGTTATTTTTCACACCAAGAGCGTGGATGATGCGACTGGGCTTATATAGAAACGGAGTTCCAACCTTTTTTAGCGCCTTTTTTGTTACGCTTGCCGATAGAACCGTTTTGGCGATCTCTCTGTTTACCGAAACGATTTCCTGAGAGTTTTTTCTCTGAGGCGGTTTTCCCAAAACAACTATCGCCTTGAGGTTGAGCGACCCCATTTTTGCTCCTGTGCCTCCTCTTGCCCACAGAGCCTTGGGTCCGCCCATTATTGCGCTGTTTAAAACGAGGTTTTCTCCGGCTTCGGTGATTCGCGCTGCTGCCATATCTTTGCCTTCGGTGCAGCCCAGGTCTTGTTCTAAGGCGGCGGTCAGCTCGATGTTATTCATACCGCGATATTTTTCTGCTCTTATGAATCCAATGGAATTTTCTGAAATAACCAGCATAGTGAGCCGCTTCGATTTTCCGTATAAAACGATATGATCATATCCGTGAAGCTTCACAAAAGATGGAAAATAATCCCCGCAGCTTGAGTCCATTATGGCATAGCTGTCCGGAGCTATACTTGTAAAGTTTCCGCGTGAAGCAGAAGGGATGGTTCCGGTGAGAATACCTGCTCCGAAAATAAGAGGTATTTCCGGATCAAGCGGGTCCTTTGTTTCATCAAGAAGATTGTAAAGAATAAACATATTCCCTCCGCGTCCGGAGAGAAAATTTTTTACCACCTCAAACGGAAGATACGCCTCTTGTATCTGTTTACCGGCAAGATCGATAAAAACGGTCTTTCCCTGAGACGGATATTCGGGTTTGCTTGATAATCTTTTTATAAACGCATCAACCCTTTTTTTGATACTCATATTTTTTATCCTCCGGTTGCATCTTTTCCGTATTGGTATGCCTTAAGATTTAATGTAAGAATTTTCTCAGGAATCAGATTTTTTATGGCAAAGATCAATTTATCTTCTTCAAACGGTAGAAAGTGAGATGCAGCTCCAAACATAACCAGGTTCAGCGATTTTATATTTCCTGCCTTGAGGGCAAGCGCGGTTGCATCTATTTTTTGATATCTGATGCGGTTTTTCAGATAGGTTTGCTCTATGGAATCCGGATAGGTTGCCTTTCCTATAGAAACAGGCATAGGATCAATCTTTTTGTCATTATACAGTATAACACCTGAATCTTTTAAATATTCTGACATTCTGAACGCCTCAAGCGGTTCGGTTGCAATTATCAGATCAGCCTCTGCTTTGCCTATCAGCGGGGAATATACCTTTTTTGCAAATTTAACACTGCATACAACCGAACCCCCGCGTTGGCTCATTCCGTGAACCTCGTTTTGCTTGACGTCAAACCCTGCTTCAATGGCTGAGGCAGCAATAAGGTTTGAAAGTAAAAGAATACCCTGTCCACCAACCCCTGCCACAACTATATTCCTATCCATCTATAGCTCCTATAGCATCAAAATTGCACATCTGTGCGCAAACAGTGCAGCCTGTGCAAAGCGATTCATCTATGGTTACCTTTTTCGTATCCGGATGCCATGAAAGCGCCATACATGCAACCGAAAGACATAGCTTGCACCCTGTGCATTTATCAAGATCAACCATCAACGGTGTCTGTTTGATTCTGTATTTAAGAACGCATGGATCGGTTGATATGGCAAGTGAAACACCCGGTTTTTTGAGCTCTTCGGTAAGTTTTTTCTCGGTATCAGCCAAGTCGTAAGGATTAAATTTCACAATATTTTTTACCCCTATTGCTTCTGCGAGTTTAACGATGTTGATAACCGGAGCTGCCTGTCCGTTTATTTTAATACCTGTTCCGGGGTTGGGCTGTCCTCCGGTCATTGCAGTGACTCTGTTATCCTGCACAATGACAAGAATATTGCTTCCGTTATAAACTGCATTGACTAGCCCGGTTATGCCGGAATGGAAAAAGGTGGAATCACCTATTACCGCTACCGGTTTAAAGTGTTCATCGGTTTTTCTAACCTGGCTCATTCCGTGTGCAACCCCTATTGATGCGCCCATACAGATGCAGCTATGCATTGCGCCCAAAGGCTCGAGCGCTCCCAAGGTATAGCATCCTATATCCCCCGAAACAAAGACACGCAGTTTTTTCAGAATACGGAATAAACCTCTGTGGGAGCAGCCCGGGCAAAGCGTCGGAGGTCTGATAGGGGCATCTGTTTTTTCAAAACTTTTCAGCGGAGCTTTTCCAAAACTTTGACGCAAAATGTTAGAGGAAAGCTCACCGATTGATGGCAGGCGATTTTTGCCGTAATCAACCTTTATGCCAAATGAATTGATCTGGTTTTCCAGAAACGGATCAAGTTCCTCGATGACGGCAAGCTTTTCGACATTTTTTGCAAACTCTTTGATCATCTCTTTGTTAAGCGGATAGGTGATGCCAAGTTTCAAAATTGAAGCCTCCGGAAAAGCCTCTTTCGCATACTGAAAGCTTGCCCCGGAGGTTATGATGCCCAAAGATTTGTCATGATATTCCATGTGATTAATATCCGATTTTTTTGCATAGATAGACAAATCTTCTATCTTTTTCTCAACCAGCGGTCTTCTGAGCAGCGCGTTTGCCGGAAGCATCGTGTATTTTTGCCAGTTTTTTTCGATGGAACGCAGTTTTACATCTTTTCTCTCGCCTATCTCTGCAATACTTCTTGAATGACTTATAACCGTTGTTGTTCTAAGTAGAACGGGGGTATCGAATTTTTCGCTGATTTCAAAAGCAAGCTTTGTAAAACTGAGGCATTCTCCGCTGTCAGAGGGTTCTAAAACCGGTATTTTTGCAGCAAGTCCATACCACCTGTTATCCTGTTCGTTCTGAGAGGAGTGCATTCCAGGATCATCGGCACTCAATATAACAACCCCTCCGTTTACGCCCGTGTAGGAGAGCGTAAAAAG
>JALWSW010000136.1:0-2331 GCA_027080125.1 Campylobacterales bacterium
CCCTCTGGTGGTTATAGAGCCGGGGAAACACCCGAACCCATTCCGAACTCGGAAGTTAAGCCCGGCGTCGCCGATGGTACTGAGATTCTTGGGAGAGTAGGTTGCTGCCAGGGGGGTTTATGATATGGCGGCGTAGCTCAGTTGGTTAGAGCATGCGGCTCATATCCGCAGTGTCAGGGGTTCAAGTCCCTTCGCCGCCACCATTGCGGTTTTTGCAATATCAATAAATAAAGCATGTCGAAAATTATAGAAAAATTTAAATATGAGATTACGAAGAATTTCAATTTCATATTTCATCATAAAATCGGTATAGCCGTTTCCGGAGGTCCTGATTCGGTTGCGCTTCTTTTACTTTTTTACTCTATAAAAGAGCTGAGAGACCGTCTTGTTGTGCTTCATTTTGATCATAGATTGCGCAAAAGCTCATCCGAGGATCGTGAATTTGTTAAAAATCTTGCCAAAGGACTTCGACTTTCTTTTTTAGCCGGATCTCAGGATGTTGAATCGTTTCATATAAACGCTAAGCTATCGCTTGAGGAGGCTGCAAGAATAGCAAGATACGATTTTTTTGAGCATGCTGCAAAAATTGCCTCTCTTGATTATATTGCGCTTGCTCATAATGCGGATGAGCAGGCTGAAACCATACTTTTGCGTATAACAAGAGGTTCCGGACTTACCGGACTTTCAGGTATTCCCGGAAAAAGAGGGATATTTATCAGACCTTTGCTTTCGTTTCCAAAAAGCGACCTGATAGCTTTTCTGAATGAAAAAAATCAAAGCTACAGTGTGGATCCTACAAACAGCGATACTAAAATCACAAGAAATTATATACGGGCTTACGCATTGCCCGTTTTGAAAAAATTGAATCCAAATCTGCCTGTAACCATCTACAGAAGTTCTGTCTTATTGAGTAAAGAAAATGAATTTATTAACAATCGGATGCTTGAGCTATTAAAATTTTTTAACAGAAGGGCTGATTTTTGGGAGATAAGACAGGAAGTTTTTTTAGACTTTGAAGAGGTTCTTCGGTTTCGCCTCATAAATTTTCTTTATATGAAAGTTACCGGAAGTTTTTATAATCCTCCGCTTAATTTTACCGAGAATTGTATGAGAGTTACCGAAAAAGTAAACGGCATGAGCAGTTATAACAGTTTTAAAATGGTTGTAAGTTGCGGATACATTGCGTTTATGAGGGAAAAAGAACGGTTTTCGGTTGATATGGAAATGAATATCGGAAACAAGGTGAGGGTAGATAGTGTTACTCTCAAAGCTGATTACCATAAGAAACCGGAACGATTTTATCGATATGATTATGAGAAAAATTTAAACACGCTTTATTTTGATTTGCATAAAACAAAAGGAAAGATATATTTAAGAAATATAAAAAACGGCGATCGGTTTATTCCGTTCGGGCATAATAGTCCTGAAAAGGTGTCAAGGTTTTTGATGAAAAAAAAGATACCAAGCTATTTCAGGGATGTTGTTTTTGCCTTGTGTGATAGAGAGGGAATTATAGCTATTGTACCTGTTCAGATCGCCGGGAGTGTAAAAACGGATACAGAAAGCAAAAAGATAATAAAGATAGATTGGGAGATAAGGAGTTTATTATGAAAAGAAAAACCATTGTTGTTACAGGAGCTGCCGGTTTTATTGGATCAAATATTGCCAAGCGGTTAGAAAAAGAAGGGCACGACCTTATTGCGATTGACAATTTTTACAGCGGAACATTTAAAAATATCATCGATTATAAAGGCAAGTTTTTTTGTAAGGATCTCAAATGCGATGAACTTGGATTTTTAGAAAATGCAGATGCGATTTTTTTCGAGTCGGCTATTACCGATACTACTGTTACCGATCAGGAAAAGATGATGAAAAATAATTTTGAATCGTTCAGAAGGGTGCTTGAGTTTTCCAAAGGTAAAAATATTAAGATTGTCTATGCCTCAAGCGCTGCGGTTTATGGCAATCTGCCGGCTCCCACCAAAGAGGACGATAAGCTTGCTCCGCTGAATATATACGGTTATTCAAAGTTGCTGATGGACAGGTTGGCGGCTCGTTACATAAAAGAGTATGATATGAAAATTGTAGGATTGCGCTACTTTAATGTATATGGTATCGGTGAGCAGCACAAAGGAAAGTTTGCAAGTATGATATACCAGCTTGCCTGTCAGATAAAAGAGGGCAAGCATCCGAGAATTTTTACTGACGGCAATCAAAAACGCGATTTTGTTTCGATTGATGACGTGGTGGAGGCAAATATGAGAGCGCTGGAGACTGAAAATAGCGGTGTATATAATGTTGGCTCAGGCAGAGCAACAACATTCAATGAGG
>JALWSW010000136.1:2341-5112 GCA_027080125.1 Campylobacterales bacterium
ATTTTAAATGACGCAATGGGTACCGATTTAGAACCTGAATACTTCAATTGCCCGTATGATTTTTTTCAGATGCATACCGAGGCTGATCTTTCCAGATCAAGAAATTTGCTCGGATATAATCCTAAAGTATCTATCGAAGAGGGAATTCATAATTATATGAAAAATCTCGGATTTTCAAAATAATCTTGAGAACACAAAATTCGATAAAAGAGATTTTTTTATAATCTGATGTTGGAATCGTTTGTTTGCAATCTTTGTCCTCATAGATGCAACGTTGATCGCTTGAGCGGCAAGAGAGGCTATTGTAGGGCGGCTCTGCCTGAGATAGCAAGTTTTTGCATACACAGCGGCGAAGAACCTCCCATTTCAGGCAAAAACGGCTCGGGAACTCTATTTTTCTCGCACTGTACGCTTTCATGCAAATTTTGTCAGAATTATCCCATCAGCCAATACGGAGTGGGGAAAGAGGTGAGTATAAAAGGTTTAGGCGAGATGATGTTCGTTCTTCAGAAAAAAGGAGCTCACAATATAAACCTGGTAACAGCAGATCACTATATTCCATGGGTAATTGAAGCTGTAAAATATGCAAAATCGAACGGATTATCCATCCCGATACTGCTCAATACAAGCTCGTTTCTTAATATAGAAACCATAAATTCGCTTGAGGGAATCGTTGACATATTTTTGGCGGACTTTAAATATTTTGATGAATCAACAGCAGCATTTTTATGTGGAGTTTCCAGCTATCCTCATTATGCAAAGCAGGCTATTCTCAGAATGTATGAGCTTGTAGGCGCCGCTGATGCAGATGATACAATTATAACCAAAGGGCTGATAATCAGACATCTTGTGATGCCTGGTTTTCTTGAGCAATCCTATAAAATATTAGGCTGGATATATGAAACATTTGGTGTCAGTGTGCCGGTTAGTATTATGGGACAGTATTTTCCTGCTTACAAAGCGGTTGAAATTTCCAAAATAAACAGAAAATTAAACCATAACGAATATTTGGGGGTGATTCAAAAGGCGACGGAATTCGGATTTTCGGGCTGGATACAGAACGAAAATTGTGATATAAATGATAAGAGAAAAATTTTGTAAAAAAGAGGAGATTATTGTGATAACAGTTTTCAGAAAAAATATTAAATTTTTAAGTTTGGTTATCTGGGTAGGTATTTTTGCGTTCGTTGCAGGCGGAGCTGTGCTGTATATGGCAGGTCCGTTTAGGAAGGGCGATGATGTGGCTATAAGAATAGGGGACGTGAAAATAACAGCTCAGGATTATCAAAAAATTTACAACAGATATTACAGAACATATTCTCAACTTCTTGGCGGTAAATTTAATAGGCAGATAGCAAAGGAGATCGGTTTTAATAAACAGGTGCAAGATAGCATAATCAACAGAACAATCTTGGCGATTCAGGCAAAAAAAGACGGGATCAAGATTAGCGATGTTGAGCTTGCCGCTGCAATTGAAAACAATCCCCATTTTATGCAGAACGGTCATTTCAGTAAAGCTCTCTATAACAGTTTTTTGCAACTGAATAATATGACAAAGAAAGAATACGAAGATTCCCTCAGAAAAGATCTTCTGGTGCGAAAAGAGGCTCAGAAACTTATCGGAAATATTAATGTTTCAGAGGATGAAATTAAGTCTTCTTATCTATCTGAATATGGCAGGAGAAGCTATCAATATGCTGTTGTTGATGCGGCTAAATATAAAAAAGGTATAAAGATCAGCAAAAGTGAGCTGACCGATTATTACAATAAATACAAAGAACAGTTCAGAGTTCCTCAAAAGGTCGTAATAAAATATATCGATGTTGACATAGCAGGTGTAGAAAAAAACATCAAGGTTACCAAAAAAGAGGAGAGGAAGTTTTATAATTTGCACAAGTCGCAGTTTATAAAGCCCGCTGTTGTTCATGCCAGGCATATATTAATTGCAAAGGATAAAGACGGATCATACAAAAATGCTCTGAAGAAAGCGGAGCGTATTTATAAGAAACTCAAAGCGGGTGCGTCTTTTAGTAAATTGGCAAAAAAATACTCTGATGATCCGGGCTCAAGAGCCAGCGGAGGTGATTTGGGTTATATCGAAAAAAGTCAACTTGTAAAACCTTTTGCCGATGCTGCATTTTCACTTAAGATAGGTCAGATAAGCAAACCGGTAAAAACCCGATTCGGTTATCATATTATAGAGGTTTTGGACAGAAAAGCTGCATCGGTGAAGCCTTTTGAGGATGTTGAAGGTAAAATTGGAAAAAGTTTGAAAGCGTTAAAAGCGTATCAAAATCTATTTAATGATGCAAAAAGAGCGCAAATTGCATGGAGAGACGCAAAGGGTGATGACAATCTTAAAGGATATAGAATATTAACCTCAAAGCCGTTTTCATATGATGGTAAGCTGTTTGGAAGCTACACCGGCAATATTTATCAACAGGCTGTTATGCTTGCAAATGGCAAAGTTTCCTCTCCGATTCAGGCTGGCAGTAAACGCTTTATTGTGTTTAAAAAGGTTAAAACAATAAAATCGTATATTCCGAAATTGGAAGCTGTGAAATCTGAGGTTAAAGCTGCTGTGATTAAGCTTAAAGCAAGTCAGATTGCAAAGAAGATAGAAGAGAAAGCCGTTGAAATAGCTAAGAAGGAAGGTGTTTATAAAGCGTCAAAGAGATTGGGTTTGGCTTATAAAACAACCGGTCTTGTCTCAGAATCTGAGATTGAGTCGCTTCAGCTCGGATGCTTGCCGCAAAAATTGGAGCAGGTAA
>JALWSW010000137.1 GCA_027080125.1 Campylobacterales bacterium
GAAGAGATGAGGCTGTTTGAAACCGTTGAAAGCGTAGTCGTGAAAAGCGACAGGATAGAATACAAAAAAGAGCTTGTCGTTCAGGAAAAACCGTTTCATATATTGCTTAATGCGGTCGAAATTGCAATCTCTATGGTTTTGCCGGAAAAACTTGAGGAATTTGCCATCGGTTTTCTTTATGCGCAAGGTTATGTTGACAGATATAGTCAAATTGATTCTATAAGAGTATGCGAGGACGGTTCGATATTTGTATATGCCAAATCGATAGAGCAGGTCAATCCGGCTCGTTCTATAATAACATCGGGATGCTCCGGAGGAACCGTTTCTGAAGAGGTGATTGCCGGTATTAAAAAAAGAAATATTGTCGAATGCAAACTTAGCCTTGATGATTGCACCGAGCTAATAAAGGAAACAACATTGAACGGGCTTGATTTGACAAACAAGACGCATGGCGTACATATCGCAGGATTTATGTCTGAGGGAAAACTGGTGGGATATGCCGCAGATGTTGGAAGACATAATGCAGTGAATAAGATTATGGGGGAGCTTTTAATCAACGGAATTATTCCTGCGGGAGCACTTTACACAACAGGCAGATTGACCTCGGAGATGGTTGCATATACCGCCAGAATCGGTATACCGATTCTTATCAGCAGGAATGCACCTTCAACATTAGGTATTCAGATTGCAAAAAAATCGGGCATAACACTCATCTCTTATGCAAGACCCGGTCGGCTTAACATATTCAACCGAGCAGATCGCATAATTTTTTAGCAGGCTGAAATATCGTCATTGTGCTTGACTTTTTTCCGGCATTGCGTTCAGCACTTTTTAAGTGCTGGAGAAGCAATCTCAACGTTGAGACTGCCACGTGTCTTCTACGTTTGCAATGTAGAAAAACACTTTAGGTGACAAAACAGTGCCTACAACAACTTACAACAATAAATATTTCTGTTTTAAAGAGCGTTCTTGGCTATTTATGAATACTTGAAATATATGCGTTAAGAGCTGTAAGTTTGGGGTCGTCCCATACCAACGCTTTGCCTTTCAGAGCCATTTGAATACAAAAATTGATTGTCTGATCCAGCGACAGAACCTTTTTTGCCATCATAAAGTAGTGAGGGTATGGCTTTCTGTTTATAAAATTCATCGCTCCCATGGGACCTTTTTTCTCCGATTTACCCATATTGATATGGCAGGAGTTGCACGATCTTCCATTTGTTCCCAGCGAGCTTTCTTTAAATAGACGTCTGCCCATTGCGATTGCGGTTTTTCTGCTTCTAAGAATAGTAGTAGAAACGCTTTTTGCCATAGCTTTACCTTTTTTCATGCCTTGCATTTGCATTTTCTGCATCCCGCTTTTCATACCGCTTGTTTTTTTACTTTCCTTTTTCTCTTCCTGCTCATCTTTTACATTTGCAAGCGAGGCAAGATAATTGCCAATTGCATCAGCATCGGCTTTTGTTATGCTGCCTTTGAGTGAAATCATCATAGGAACCTTATTAATTGCCCCTATAACATCCTCTGCATCTTTGCCTTGAATATTAGGTCCTACTCCGCCGGTTGCATTGGCGCCATGACATGCGGCACAGTTTGTCTGGAACAGGGCTTTGCCATCGGCTGCATTTGCCTGAGAAGCAAAACCGGCAAAACCTAATACCGCTGCAATTGCAACAAAACTAAAAATCTTCTTCATAAAAACCTCCGTTAATGCCAGCGGCATCCAACCAAAAAGACAATGAGCCACACCTTAAATTTCGAAAAACTTTTGCCGGCAGACTCATTGTCTTTATATAGTTATTCTTTATTTTTTAAGCGATTTCAAATAGTCGCCAATCGCTTTTGCATCAGCTTTTGTAATGGTTCCTTTCAATCCTGCCATCATAGGAACCTTATTGATTGCCTCTGTCACATCCTCTGCATCTTTGCCTTGAATATTAGGTCCTACTCCGCCGGTTGCATTGGCGCCATGACATGCGGCACAGTTTGTCTGGAACAGGGCTTTGCCATCGGCTGCATTTGCCTGAGAAGCAAAACCGGCAAAACCTAATACCGCTGCAATTGCAACAAAACTAAAAATCTTCTTCATAAAAACCTCCAATTTTTTTGTTCAAGATTAAATATAGCGCTTTATTTGAAAAAGTATAGTATCAAATGTCAGTTGACCGATAGCATTCCAAGCCTCTTTCCCGTTTCTAAAAAGAATCATAGTTGGTGTATTTACTATATCATATCTGTCGCAAATATCAGGATATTCAACGATATTAATTTTTGCAAACTTAAGATCTTTTAGAAGATGTGAAAGCTTTTCGATAACGGGATTCATAAGTTCGCAACTCTCGCACGGCACGGCATAAAAATAAACAAATATCAGCTTTTTCTCGGCTATCCTTTTGTCTATTTTTTTGTTGTCAAGCTCTTCCATCATTTCATCTCCATTGTATATTCGGATTTTCCAAAAGCAACCGTTCCGTCATCAAAACTTTCACGTTTCCAGATCGGGACCGATTGTTTGATGGTATCTATAATAAATCTTGAAGCCTCATACGCCTCTTTTCTGTGTGCAGCGGACACTGCAATAATAACGGAGATATCGCCCAGTTCGAGCTTGCCATATCTGTGCACGACTCTTACCATAGAGATATTCCAGCGTTTTCTGGCATTTTCGGCAATCTTCTCAAGTTGAACAGATGCCATCTTTTCATAACATTCATATTCTATGGATAAAACCTTTTTATTGTCGGTATAATCTCTTACGGTTCCGGCAAATATAAGCACTGCCCCTGCTGAAACAGTTCTTACCTCATCAT
Source organism: Campylobacterales bacterium (assembly GCA_027080125.1). GTDB lineage: Bacteria > Campylobacterota_A > Desulfurellia > JAADFJ01 > JAADFJ01 > JAADFJ01. The sequence goes on from JALWSW010000137.1 coordinate 2,811, forward strand.
AGATTTTGGCTATATCGGAAGAGTCTAATTTTTTCTTTGTAAGTTCAATCATATTCTATTGCTTAATTTTACCGGAATTCTGATATTTTACAACATTTTTTTCAGTTTTCCAGTGCTTTCAAAATAATCGATGCATTGTTATATATCATAGATTTGTAGCTTGCCAGTCCGTACCCGAGGGGATTAAGTCTGTATATTTTAAGTCCGTAATCCTCAGAAAATATTCTGTACGGTTCAAGCGAACTTGTTGCGTGAATGAACAAAACGCGAATATTTTTTTCTCTGATTATCTTTGAGAGATTATAAAGTTGCCTGAATCCTATCTTTGTTTTACTCCCGTTATTTTCTATATGAGCTGAAAGCATCAGATTGTATTCTCTTGCAAAATAATCGAACGCCCTCTCCTCGGTCATAAATGGAATATGCTCGATATCTTTCAAAACCTGCCTTAGCTTTTTATCAATTTCTGTGAGATTTTGTCTAAAAATTTTTACCTTCTTCATATCGACAAACAGGGAATGTCGCTTTGCCAAGATGTCAACAATGCGGGTAACCAGATAGTCTCTTACAATTATTGGATCAAGCCATATGTGAGGATTTGCAAGTGTCATATTGTCTATTTTGTGCTTTCCTATAAGCTTTTGATAATCATTTCCAAGCTCAATTATGTTTTTGTATTTTATTTCTTTCTCAAGACCCAGACCTATCTCAAGACAGATTGTCGAAGCATCGATTATCATTCTGTCTTTTGGTGTAAAAATGTAATCGTGAGGATCTTTCCATTGAGGCACAACAGTTTTTATATTTAGCATATTTCTGTTAATTAGCTCTTTTACAATCAGATAAAGCGGCCAGATGCTCAGGCAAACGGTTTGGACAGGCAGGATACCTGCTGCTGCCAGAGCCATTCCTTTCAAAAATTCTCTTCGACGCACATTTTTACCAGTGAATTAATGATAAGTCGGTTTTGCTTATGCTGCTATGCAGATAGCGCAAATTAACCTCCGCTAACCGGAAGAATAAAAGCAACCTCATCGCCATTTTTAAGCGTCTTATTGGTAAAATACTCGTAGTTGACCGCAATCCTTGAATTTTTAAAATATTGCCCTGCGGAAGGATATTTTTCCGAAAGCAGCAGTTTCAAATTATCGGTATCGATAGGACTTTCAAAATCGATTGTTTCCGAATCGATGCCAACTATATCTTTGATTGCCGCAAAATAAAAAACCTTAATCTTCATCTTAATCATCCAGTATAAAACCGTTTATTGCCGAAATTCCTTTTTTTGAGCTTTCCTTCTTTTATAAGTTCTATAACCATTCTATCCAAATTATCGCTTTTTCCGTAAATTTCAATGATATCTTCTTTTGTAAGCGGACGCATCTTGCAGCTTTTCACAAGCAGCTCTGCCGAAACTTTTTTTTGCTCCGACTTGCCCTCAAAATCACCGATTATCTCAACCGGATAATTTAGATAGTCTTTTAAAATAGCTGCAATTTCCTCCAATCTCTCATAGGAAACCGGATTTGCCTCGGATGCAGGCGGTCTTATGATGGTGCCAAGTTGAAGTTTTTGAGCTTTTAACGTTGATGCCCACCTGCCAAGATTGCAGATAGAAAAATCGCTATCGTTTATTCCTTCCACTATCAAAACCTCAAGCCATAATCTTCCCTGATAAATGTATGAAAACTCTTTAATCCCGGATAAAATCGTTTTGAGTTCAATCTTCTTGTCAGGTCTGTCAACCTTATAAAAATCCTTTTCATCCACGCTGTCAACAGAGGGAATAACTATATCTGCTTCAAGCAAAGCTTTTTTTACCCGGTTGCTCCAGAGAAGCGAACCGTTTGTCAGCACGGCAACCGGAATGTTAGTCAGTTTTTTGATGGAGCTAATCAGCTTGCCTATTGAGCTGTTTAATGTCGGTTCTCCTGCGCCTGTAAGTGTAATTACATTGATTTTGACGCCCGAGTTTATAAAATCTTTTATTTCATCTATAATTTTATCAGGCAAGATATAGTTTTTTCTTTCTGTTGTCGTGGCAGTTGTTGCTCCTACCTCGCAATAGAGACAATCGTAGCTGCATATCTTATGCGGAACAAGATTTACCCCCAGCGATCTGCCAAGTCTTCTTGAGGGTATAGGTCCGAACAGATATTTGTAACCCTTTTCTTTCATCATAAACAGATTATAATCTGTTTTATTCAAATGAAAAGAAAGATTAAGAT
>JALWSW010000138.1 GCA_027080125.1 Campylobacterales bacterium
TTAAAGATCAGGGCGGTCATGTTGTTCCATCTACTTGCTATATGGGTGCAAATTCTGTTTCTTCTGACCTGAAACAGTTGGATATCAATCTTTCTTGCTTTGATGGTAATTCAAGTATTACTATTGTTCCAAAAGCAGCAGTTGCAAGTGCGTTTACTGGTGATAAACTTCCTATTACATTGCAACTTACCAATCAAAACGATACTATTGAACTAAGAGCATATAGCGCTACAACGGATAAAGCGGCAAATGTTCAAGATCCAGAATTTAGCATCGATACAAATGAGAGCGATGTGAAGATTGCTGCAAAAGGTACAAGAGTATTGAGAGTAGATCTCAATGAGACTCGATACGGCTCTGTTCAAATGATCAATAACGCTTCTACAAGATACTCTATCAAAGCCGTCAGCTGTGCAGAAATCAACCAAAATGGTACAGATACTACTTGGACAAAATCTCCAACTACAAGTGCATTTAATATGGCTCAGGGTTATTGGATCGACAAAACAGAGATGCGATACACTTTAACCTCAGAAAGTAATGTGACGACAAATGCGTATGCAGATATCAATATCACAGTACCTGAGAGCTGTCAGCCAGGCGATTTGGTACAGGTAAAACTTGTGAGAGAAGATGGAAATGTTGAAAAAGGACCAATCACTCTTGCAACTGTAGCTTATCCAACAGATATCAAAGCAGTTGAAGAAAACGTTACAAAAGCAAACGAAGTTGCGCCACAAACGCTAGGAACCATCAATATCAAGAGCCAGTTTACAAACGCGTTGACACGAGGTGGAGCAATTACTGTTATTGCACCTTCTGGCATGCAAAATCTAAAAGCTGATGTAAGCGGTGGTAGCGGTATTGTTGTAGATACAAACGCTACGGGACTTGATGGAAGAGCCGTAATTCTAAAAGTTAATACTGCAAATGTTGATGTCAATTTGACATTCCAAGCAGAAGTTGGCAACCTCTCAGGAGTACAAGCAGTTGAAATCAAAGATGGTAATATTTCTGATAACTACAACAATAAAGCAGGCATCAACGAACAAAGTGTTAACGTAACATATGTAAGTGCTGATGGTACTATCCCAGCTCCTACGCTTAGTGCTCAAGGAGATACTGAGATTCCAGCCGGAACAGAAGCAAACATTACCCTTAGCTGCCAAGGAACGGGTCTTGGAACGACTACAATCTCACTTGATAATACCAATGGACAAAACATTACGCTAAATGGTAATGTGGTGCATGTATCAAGCAATGCGCAAGCAGGAGAAGAAGCGACTGCTACTTGTACAGAGTCTTTTGGTGGCAAAACAAGTCCGTCAAGCGATCCTATCACGATTAAAGTTATCAATAATAAAGCGCAAGGAACTATCCAGCTTCTTGGCCATAAATGGAATTTTATCACTACCCCAATTCCGGCTAATATGCCAAAAAGCGTAGTGAAAAACTATATTTATGTGAAAAAAGGAACCCCATTACTTTATACATATAATCAAAACGATGGATGGATAGGGGCAGATAGCATTACTGAACTCCAAGTAGGTTATGGATATGTTCTTGGAGCTTCTCAAGATGCAAATGTAACTTACAGTGCTGTACCTACAGTCGAAAGCATCGATGATCAATGGAATACTGTCAATAGTTACATGACAACGTCTGGATGGTATACTGTGGGTACAAGTTTTGATACCAACGTATCCAATATTACATCTTCACTTAACGGTGTAGATGCAGTATGGTTCTACGATAGCAATACTGGTCAGTATGTAAAAGGTACAAATCAAACGGTAAAAGCTGGAACTAGTTTCTGGGTTCATAAACAGTAATTAAGCAAAAGGAGAAATAATGAAAAAATATCTAAGTATAGTTGCTGCAGGCGTTTTAGCAATAGCGCTTGTAGGATGTGGAGACGATAATAACAATACTACGGCTGCGCAAGGGGGAGCAAGTTCCTCTGCAGCCAAAACAGTAAAAACAGGTACATTGGTAGATGCTCCTGTTGCTGGTGTTAGTTATCAGTGTGGAACAATTCAGGGTGTGACAGACGCTGACGGACATTTTTCTTACAATGAAGGAGATATGTGTACATTTGCAATTGACGGTTTAACTTTAGGAAATGTTCCTGGTCAGAATGTCGTTACACCAGTTACATTGGCGAACGGCGATACTACTACAGCACTCAATATTGCACAGTTGTTGCAAAGCCTTGATGCTACTCCTGGTGATAATAAGATAGAAATTACTCCAGCAGGTGTAGAGGTAGTTAAAAAGCTTGTAGCTGCAGGCGCGGATATAACCTCTCCAGATTTTGATAAAGTAGCACAAGAAGTAATGGAGCAAAATGGAATCACATTTGTCCCAGAGAGCAGCGCAAAAGCAAATCTTGAGGCAAATGGTATTACTGTTCCTGAGATGGGAGGAAACCTGCCATCTCCTACCGGAGGAACTCCATCTAACAGCTCTTCTGCTGCAAGTAGTATGAGTGGTGGTCCTTCATTCTCAAATTTGCCGAGTCCTGGTGGCGTTTATGCAAATGGAGGTGGAGGAGATGTGATTATAGCGTCCTCTTCATCTTCTAGTGCACCAGCAGCTTCATCAAGTAGCAGTAGCGGTAATTTGCCAGAAGCAGGCAATGGAGGAGCAGTAGTAAGTAGTAGCAGTAGTGCTAGTGATCAACCACCAGCTATTCCTAGTTTCTAAGGAGAGAAGGTGCATAACTGTTTGGAAATCTTCTTCGGAAGATTTCCAAATATGAAGGTAAAAAGCCTATAATGCAGATAGTTCGAATAGTATTGATAGGGTCAATTTTTCTAATATTTGCTTATTCATCTGGGATTGATAAAAGCGTTTTGTCATATAAAAGATATCTTTTGCAAAAAAATATTATAGTACCAGATGATGAGATTGTAAAACTGATAAAACAAAATGAAAAATTAGCGGAACTATATCGAAAGAAATATAGTCCGCCAAAAGAGCTTGATGATTTAGTTTTAGATAGATTTTATGCCAATTTATATATCAAACGCTATCTTGAACATTATAAAATAGATGATGATGTTTTAAAGTCATACTATTTGCTTCATAAGGATAAGTTTTTGAGATATGATTATGTTTCATATTCGCTATATGAATATGACAAGGAAAAGGAAGCAAAAAAAGATAAAGAGCATAAAAAATTTAAGCATTTTAAACAAGCTTATAGGTATGACTTTGTGGCAACAAAAAATTTACCGAAGATTATTCAAGAGAATATTCTATTTTTACAAGATGGGCAAGTATCAAATGTAACTGATTGTTGTGGTAAATATTATCTCGTTCAGTTGAATAAAAGGTACAAAAAACAGGATCTATCTTATAAGGATTTCATACCAATGATACGAAAAATATTAATCAATCAAAAATATAAAGAGATAATATCCGGTATGATTAAATGAGGTATTTAATGATCTTAAGTATTGTAATATTGGCTTTTAATGGATGTGCCATTAAATATACTGAAAATGTTAAACATACCGATAAATTAAAAGATAATAAGTTTAAAAAGGCTTTTTTACAATATTGGACATATATGTTTCATAAAAAGTATGATAAAGCATATAAGATGGAGTTGCCATATTTTCGGTTTTTATATTCAAAAAAAGATTATATCTCCAAAGAGAATTTGAGTAACTATAAAAAATTGATAATTAATTCAATCAAAAAAAAGGGAAATATTTATGAAGTAGATATGGTACAAGAGGGGAACCCAGTATTGATACAAGATAAATGGCTCTATATGGATGGAAAATATTATCATGTACAGGACGATTTTTTACTCTATCCAAAAATGAGGTGAGCAAATATAAGAAGGATCTTAATCCTTTTTATATTTGCCCATCTTAAGATGTGGTATAATTTTCTATCTTAATACAAAAAGGAGAGAGAGATGAAGAAGATACTTTCATCAATAGTGGCTGCAGCGGCAGTAAGCTCAGCAGCAATGGCTGCACCTTCAATTGCAACCAATAACATTGGAGATTTTCTTATTGCTCCAGCGGAATTCGCAAATAACGGATATGTAACTGATTTGAGAGTTATTAACACTGACTATACGCATTCTGTATTAGTACGGGTTGTTGTTAGAGATAGTGCATGTTCTAAAGAAGTGGATTTTCCTATTCTTTTAAGCCCGGGTGATGTTTGGGATGGAGAGATCTACCAAGATGCTGATGGAGATGTTTATATTAAAAGTACTGATGATTCTAACTATCTTCCACAACTTACTATAGGTAAAGGGCTCAATCTTACAAAAGCAAATGATAAAGCGGCAGGTAAATTTCAAGCTGGATATGTAGAATTTTATCCAATTGCTCAATATGATGAAGGAGCTGAAGTAAAAATAAATAAAGCGTTATTGGCAGCACGATATAAAGCTCTTGAAAGCGGTGACACAACAGGGGCGGAGCCTGTTGATGATGTTTTAACAGGTGTTGTTACATTGAAAAATGATACAAAACAACTTTCTATGAGTCTCCCAATGACTGCGATAAGCGGTGCAGCTGATGAAGTGAATTCTGGATCTGAACTTAGTATTTCGAAAAATACATCATGGGATAACTATTTTGGAGCCAATGCTCCAGCTGTATCTGCATTGTTCAAAAAATCTGATGTAGTTGTCCCATTTGTCGATGGTGAGAATATGGCTCTATTTACTTTTATAAATGACCATACTTGTCCAACACAAGCAAGAGCATTTACAGTAAAAATTAGAGATACTGAAGAAAATGCGCCGATTGTTCCTTCTCCAGAACCAACATTTATTATTCCAAATGAATTGGGTTATGTAGTTCCAAGTACAGTATTGGATGCTTACCAATTGACTCCTGATCAAAAAGCTGCATTTTCGAAGGGATGGATGACTATCAAAAACCTCACAAATCAACATAATGGACAAGATGGTGCTGGTACATCTCCTTACGTTATTCCAACACAGTTGCAAGCTGTTCCAGTAGGTGGAGCTATATCTACAAACTGGATGTATTTACC
>JALWSW010000139.1 GCA_027080125.1 Campylobacterales bacterium
TGCCGCAGCAAAAAAGATAAAGATTCCGGTTTTGCTAAGCGTTGGGGAAAACGATGTTATGACGCCGATTCAGATGTCAAAGCAAGCCGCAGAAAATCTTGGCGGCGATGTTGTTAAAATTAAAAATGCAGGTCATATGGCACAAATCGAGAACCCTGAAATGCTTTCTTCGATAATTATAGATTTTATAAATAGGCAGAGAGACTGCTGATAAAAGTCGCTGCGAATCCGCACTTAACAAGTACAGGAAAATCAGTCTCGATTAATACACTATGATATATAAATATTATAAACAACAATAATAATAATAATCCAAAATCAAAAATCCAGAATTATATAACAACAATTTAAAACCTAAAATCCGTAATCTATAATCCAAAATCCAAAATCTATCATCTACAACCACAATTCAACACCCATCAACCGGCATCTTTTTCCAATGTCAAATGTTGACAGCCTGCCAAGATGCGACTTAGGCCCGCAGATTTTATAACATTACTCAAAACCTATTGTTTTAATACCAAGCTTTTTAATCTTTTTGTCGAATGTATAAAGCTCATTTTCACCGTCTTGCTCCATGTTTGCGACAATATAGCAATCTATAATGTCGTCAGGATGTCTTTTCCATAACTCAAGAGCTCTTTCCAGAATTCTCTTGTTTTTTATATAAAGGCCGTCAAGTGAAAGTATATGCTCCATAATCTTTATTATTCTGTTTTTTTCTACCTTGTAAAAACTTTTTAAAACAAAGATGATTTGGAAAAAAACAATATCAAGACACTTCGTCTTAACATTGCCGTTCTGAAGATTTTTGAAAAAATCCAACAGTTCATTTGGCAAATTTTCCTTTTCTTCTGTGAGAAATCTCAGAACAACATTTGTGTCAATATATCTCATCTTTAAACGATTCCGTGAATGAGTCTTCTGTGATTTTGTTTATATCTTTATCGGTTGCCTTCTTACGCACATATTTGCTAAATATTCCTGCAAGATTTTCTATGGGTTTAGGTTGTTTTTCAGGAATAAGCTTTATGCCGTCATCTTCTGCTATAATGTTTATTTTATCACCGCTTTTTATGTTGTATTTTTTTCTAATCAATGCCGGGATGACTACCTGCCCTTTATTAAATACCTTTGCAAGCATATTTCACCTCCTATTAGGTTATACCATATAGTATAACCATTTTAAACTGTATGTCAAATATTTTTCATTCAAAACTCAGAATATTTCCCATTTCATTCAAAATTCAAAACCCAACACCCATTACCCTCTACCTCTTCTAAACCCTCTGCAACCTCTACACCCTATACCCCTTCTACAACCTCTAAAACTGTTGAGAATAACAATGACTAACAATCCAAAATTCATCACCCACAACCCATCACCCAACACCTCTTACCACTTACCCTTCACCCATCACACAAAACCTATTCTTTTCCCTTGACTTATTCTTTTCCGATCTCTATATTTGCGTTCAGATTATGAATAAAGGAAGCAAAAACTGTGGAACAAGATGAGCTGACGATTAAGCTTTTAAATCTTATATACAAAAACCCGGAACAATCTCAAAGGGATCTATCCGAATCTATCGGCATATCGGTGGGCAAAACAAATTATGTTATAAAAGCATTGATTGATAAGGGCATAATAAAAACCCAGCGATTTCTAAACTCAAAAAACAAATGGGGCTATAGATATTTGTTAACGCCGAAGGGCTTAAAGGAAAAAGCGATAATAACAAGGGAGTTTGTAAAAAGGAAGATGGCTGAATATGAGAAATTGCTGGAGCAGGATTTATGAATGTGAAATGCTCACCTTGAGAAATGCTTGCCCCATGAAATGCGAAGCATATTTTTCTGGGCAAAGCTTATTTAACAGGGTGAAGGATACCGCTTCAAAGTTTGTGTAAATCCTAAAAATATGTTTTAATATTGCATTAAATACTAAGGAGCGTATCAAATGACAAACGAGAAGCTAACCAAAGAAAATCTGATAAATGAGATAGATTTTCAATCTTTAAGCAAGAGTTGCAAAACACAGGAAGACTTATCTTCACTAACCAAAGAATTTATGAAAAATATGATAGAAAATATTTTAAGCTCGGAGCTTGAAGAACATTTAAAGAAAGCCGACAAAGACAGTAAAAACGGTTACTACAGGAAAAATGTGCGCAGTGATAGCGGTAATCTGAAGTTGGATATTCCAAGAGACAGAGCTGGAAAATATCAGCCTCAATTAATACCTAAGGGCACACGAACAATCAGCGGAATTGATGAGAAGATAATAAGTCTTTATGCCCGAGGGATGAGTCTTAGAGACATAGAGAAGCAGGTAAAAGAGATGTATGATGTAGAAATGTCAGATTGCTTATTTCGCTCCATTCGGACACCTGTTTCGGTTTTATCCGGACAGTAGCCGGAGAGTATTTTCTATAAAACTCATTATAGCTCAGGTGTCCGAATGTTTCCAATCATTCTGCTGTAATTCTTTCAATTTGATTGCGTTTTCGCATTGATTCTCCCTTCATCTCGATACGGTGTGATGAGTATACTATTCTATCAAGCATAGCGTCGGCAATTGTGTTGTTGTTCAAATAATCATACCATTTTCCGACCGGCAGCTGTGAGGTGATAATTGTTGAATTAATATCGGTTCTCTCCTCTATAATCTCAAACAGATTGACTGCATCATCAGGCATAATTGGCGCAATACCGAAGTCATCAAGAATCAAAAGCTGAAATCTGGAGTATTTCCTGAGCAGATTGGTATATGTGCCGTCTATCTTGGCAACTCTTATCTCCTCAAGCAGGGATGGCATTCTTGTATAGTATGATCTGAATCCTCCTTCAATGGCGCAGTTGGCCAGAGCCTGCGCAAGATAGCTCTTGCCTGTTCCGGTTTTTCCTGTGATGATGATATTGTGATGCATTCTGATGAAATCAAGCGCTGCAAGGGCATGCATCACAGATCTGTCCAGTTCTCTTGAAGAATGATAATCTATCTCACTTATACAGGCGCTCTTGTTCTTGATCTTGGAGAGCTTTCGGTTCATAGCAATACGCCTGTTTTTCAGAAAAAGCTCCTGAGCATCAAGCAGATCGAACAGACGTTCATCAAAGCTGAGAGACTGCATACCGGTATCTTCACACTGTCTGTCGTATGCCTCTTTTGCTCCTTTGTATCCAAGTTCCGATAGTTTTTGTACAATTGTTGAGCGGTTCATTATTTTTCTCCTTTATTGTTATTTATTGATAGTTCTGTCTGCCGCGCAGATTGGCATGGTTGTTATGCAGAATTGGCGCTACATTTGCAGCATTGTCTGCGTCTTGAGCCAAATAGAGCTTCTTATTCAGGATTGAACGGATTGAGCCGGTGGCAAAGATGCGTTTCTTGAGCGCAAAACCGAGCGCCGTTTCCAGTTCCGCTTTCCCGTAAGTTTTCTCCATTTCCAGCACTGCCTTGATATGACGGATGGCATTGGAAGATGCCCCTGACTCATTAAGAACGGCATTGGTAAACCGGATCGAATATTTACCGATCTCCTCTGCCCGGCTTATCAGTCTGTCGGAGTTCATCCTGTCGGCGGCATACCGATGATTAGGCGGCATATGTTCCTTAAGTGTAGAGGTATCGCCTATACGCCAAAGCTTCCGATGTATGGCAACAGTCCTGTTGCCATAATAGATTTCAACACTCCCGGCGTTGTAACGCACATCCACTTCCTGACCTGTCAATCTCCAGGGCACCGAGTAGTAGCACTTTTCAAGCTGTATATGATAGTCTGCATGAACCCTGCAGAGCTTGAAGTGCCGATAGATGTATTCATCCTGAGGCAATTGCTGCAGGTACGGTTTATCAAGTCGTTCAAAGAGCTCGTTTCTGCTTGCCTCAAGATGTTTTACAACTTTTGCATTGTAACGGTCCAATAAAGGAGCCAATGCCCAGTTGAGCTCATCGACGCTGAAGAACTTATGATGGCGCAATCTTGCCAAAAGCCAGCGCTCTATGCCCTGCACGCCCTGTTCTACTTTGGATTTATCCTTCGGTTTTCTTGGGCGTGCAGGTTCTACGGCAATACCGTAATGGCGGGCCATATCGGCATAGCTTTCGTTAATGATGATTTCGTTTCTGCTATGCTTAATAACGGCACTTTTGAGATTATCAGGCACAACTATACGAGGGGTGCCTCCGAAGAACTCAAAAGCCAGTATATGGGAGCGTATTAAGTTCTCCATATTTTGTGAAGCTGAGGCATGGACAAAGGTAAGTCCGGATGCTCCGAGAACGGCAACAAAGATCTCTGCTTTGCTTGCCCGGTTTGTCTTTGAATCATAGATAGGAACGGTCAATCCGCTGTAATCAACAAACAGTTTGTCTCCTCCAAGATATATCTGGCGCATAGATGGATTGAGCTTTTGGCGGTAGCGTCTGTAATATTCGCAGAACTGGGTATATCCGTAGCCGTTCGGATAGATATCCCTATACTCTTGCCACAACAAGGATAGCGTTACCTTAGTGCGTCTTCGGTCTTTCATCTCAAGATGAACAGCACTCATATCCGGCAATGGACGTTTTGCCGAATTTGCAGATCTGTGTTCGGGAAACAGAGCCGCCTCAATAGCCTTGTCATCAAGCTTAAGCAGCTCATCAATGTTATGACCGGTTTGCCTGAATCGCCTGTAATAGTCGGTCACGGTGCTTCTGGGCACATTCGTGCTTCGCTCTGTCTGTCTGATTGACAGCTTCATCTTGCACCGCAGGCGAAGCACCTCTCTTACTTTTCTCATCGGTATCCTCCTCATTTCTACCCTCCGTTTTTACGGAAGTGTAGTTAAATTTAGAAAATACCTCCAGCTTGTTCGGTTATCCGTTATTGCATTTCGGAGTTAGGGCAAAACTGTCCGAATAGACTCCGAAACGGTGTCCGGATAAAACCGAAACAGGTGTCCGGATGTTTCCGAAATGGGTGTCCGAATGCGAGCGAATTATGCAC
>JALWSW010000140.1 GCA_027080125.1 Campylobacterales bacterium
CAAACATACCAAACCAATCTTCAAAGCCATTGAATAAATTTTACCAAAAGCGCTGTCAAAGGAACTTTCTTTATAATACTCGTAAACATATATGGATAGAATCGACAAAGACAACAGATAGGAAAATATAACGGCAAGATGAAGCAGAACGGCTACAAAACTGCTATGAAGGGGAGTAAAATACCCTTTGTTAATGGATTGGATGCCAATCCAGGACAATAGCGAAACAACCGCAGGGAAAAAGGGTATAACAATCAATGTGGGATGTTCTATAAAAATTTTTGCAGATTTCTCAAGCGTATCAAATATGGATTCTCTCATTGCTCTTTTTTCTTGATAAGCCAATAGGTTATGCCAAGCAACAAAATGGCAATAACCGTTACAAGTGTTGTTGTATAATCTTTTTCTATTGACATGGTTGAAACAAGCGCATCTCTAACGAATGCAACAAGCGCAACACCTATAAATGCGCTTATGGGAATTCTTTTACCCTTCAAATGGCTTATCTCGGTATCGGTTATCTCAATCATAACCCAGAGAACCAGTATGGAGCCGATTGCCCCTATAACACCGTTTTGGACTCCGAGCTCTTTAATTCTTAAGAGACTTATGATGATATCGGCTGTAATTCCCACTGATATAAGAACAAGCGAAATTATAAGAATGATATTGAGAATTTGCGTAAAACGCCTGGAAAATCGTATTACTCCACCTTCCACCCGCTTGACAAAATCACGTTTTTCTACAAGCCTCTCAAGATGTTCGCTGGTCAACATACCCAGGTTCATATCTATAATTCTGTTTGTCGATCTTTTGAGTTTGGATCTCATGGAGGGCTCTGCGCTATCGTCTATCATGCTTATACAAAAATCTCTGACAAAATTCAGAGCATCTGTCACATAGTGGATCGGAACACCGTTTTCCACATGAGCTTTCGCTATTGATTTCACATATTTTGTATAAGCAGAGTCAAACGGTCCGCTAAAAAGTTTGAGAAACCATTTTGTTATCAAATCGTCATGCTTTTCCAAGCTTTCCTCGTTGGGGAAAAATTCTCTTATTCTTCTGTAGCCTGCAAGCTCTTCGTGAAACTCTTTTTTAAACTTTGCCGAATTATCTTTTGCAGCGGAAAATATTGCTTTTAGGTTTCTTTCATCCTCGGAGGTAAAACGATATCTGATTTTTAGATCGGCAAAATTTCCAATGTTCATAATTTTATTCTATTTTTTAAAATGTTGTTGTCAATCTTAAAAAGATAGTATAAATTATAGAATGTGAGGCATAGCAGGTTTAACACAAGGAGGAATAGATGAAAAAATTGCAAGGCGCTATAACGGCTATTGTTACGCCGTTTGAAGGAAATCGAATTGATGCCGAAGGTTACAAAAAGCTTTTAAAAAGACAGCTTGAGGCCGGAATCAACGGAATAGTACCGGTTGGAACAACAGGGGAATCCGCAACTCTGGATTTTGAAGAGCATCAGAGGGTAATCGATATAGCCGTTGAAACGGTAAACGGCGGCGTTCCGGTTATCGCCGGAGCAGGTGCAAACAGCACAGAGGAGGCAATAAGCCTCACGAAGTATGCGAAAAAGGCGGGAGCGGATTATGTTCTCTCTGTCTGCCCTTATTACAATAAGCCGACTCAGGAAGGACTGTTTCGACATTTTTCCGAGATAGCCGAATGCGGAATTCCTGTGGTTCTTTATAATGTTCCATCAAGAACAAGTTCAAGCATAACACCTGATACCGTCGCGCGTCTATCCGAGCATCCCAATATTGTGGCAATCAAAGAGGCATCCGGATCAATCAAGCAGGCAACAGAAATTCTGCTCAAGGCAAAAAAAGGATTTACCGTGCTATCCGGAGACGATTTTATGACGCTGCCGCTTATGGCAATAGGCGCAAAAGGTGTAATATCGGTTACCTCCAATGTATGGCCGGAGGCGGTTGTTTCACTAACTGAGGCAGCATTATCAGGTGATTTTGATAAGGCTAAAGAGATACATAAAAAGCTTTACAGACTCAATCAGTCAATGTTTATCGAAACAAATCCGATACCGGTCAAAACCGCTTGCGCAATGCTCGGGCTGATAACCGATGAGATAAGATTGCCTTTGTGCGGACTCAGCAGTCAGCATGCCGAAGAGCTGAAATCGGTTCTGAAAAACTACGGGCTTCTGAAATGATTAAGATTGCGGTATCGGGAGCTTCCGGAAGAATGGGGCAAAGAATTATTGCCCTTGCTAACAAGTCAGAGGATCTCAAATTAACAGGCGCAATAGAAAGTCCTCATTCACAATCGCTTGGCAAAGATGTAGGAAACAATATACGCATAACGGATAACTCGCTGGAGGCAATCGAAAATTCAGATGTCCTCATTGAGTTTTCAACCCCTTCGGCAACTATGGAACATCTTGAAATTGTTCAAAAATTATCGGGAAAAATGGTTATAGGAACAACAGCTTTAAATAGCGACAATATGGAAAACATAAAAGAGGCATCAAAGACCTGCGCCATTCTCCTATCGCCAAATATGAGTCTTGGGGTCAATATTCTTTTTAAACTTGCCGGAATCCTCACCGACCTGCTTGCAGACAAAGGTTTTGATATCGAAATAGTTGAAGCGCATCATCGAAACAAGGTAGATGCTCCAAGCGGAACGGCAAACAGGATTGCAGAGATTATTGCAGAGCATCTCAATCTCTCCTTGAATGATGCGGCAAGATACGGAAGACATGGCGTCACGGGAAAAAGAGACGACAATGAAATAGGTATTCACAGCTTAAGAGGCGGTGACATAGTCGGAGATCACAAAGTCATCTATGCCGGAGAAGGTGAAATTATTGAAATAAGCCACAGGGCAACAAGCAGAGATACCTTTGCCTCCGGTGCGCTTGCAGCGGCTCGTTTTTTATACAATCAAAAACCGGGGCTCTATTCGACCGCAGATCTTCTGAAATAGATGGGTGTTTATGATAAATGCGCTGTTTTCGGCATATTCGGAAACAGATATGCGGCAAACCTGACCTATCTCGGGCTACACGCACTTCAGCATAGAGGGCAGGAATCCTCCGGTATAATCAGCACGGATTCAGATCAGTTTTACAGCTATAAAGGACGCGGACTGGTCTCTGAAATCTTTACAAAGGAGATAATCGAAAGCCTTAAAGGTAATATCGCAATAGGGCACAACAGATATTCAACCACCGGAGCCTCTTCGCTTAACAACGTTCAACCGTTTGCCGCTCATTTTAAAAACGGTGATATAGCGATAGCGCATAACGGTAATCTCATAAACTCAGAATCGACTCGTCATCAGCTTATTGAAGAAGGAGCAATCTTTCATACCACAAGCGATACGGAAAATTTTCTTCATCTTTTGGCAAAAAGCCAATATTACGATCTACCTGAAGCACTAAGCGCCGTATTTAGCAAAGTAAAAGGCGCATATTCGCTTGTTCTTATGACAAAAGATTCACTTATCGGCGTCAGAGATCCGTATGGTATAAGACCGCTTTCATTGGGCAAACTTGGAGATTCCTATATATTGTCTTCGGAAAGCTGCGCATTCGATCTCATAGGAGCCAGCCTTATAAGAGACATAGAGCCGGGCGAGATGCTGTTTATTACAACCGGCGGACTTAAAAGCTATTCGTTTGCAAATGAAAAACCTGCGGCTTGTATTTTCGAATATGTCTATTTTGCAAGACCGGATTCTTTACTCTGGGGAAAATCCGTATATAGCATACGAAAAAAGATGGGCGCAATTCTTGCGGAAGAATCGACGGTTGATTCGGATATTGTGATTCCGGTTCCTGATTCCGGTATTCCTGCTGCTTTAGGATATGCCGAAAAATCCGGCATAAGTTTTCAGATGGGACTGATGAGAAATCATTATGTAGGAAGAACTTTTATTGAACCGTCCCAGTCGATACGGCATTTCGGCGTCAAACTCAAGCTGAATCCGATAAGAAGTGTGGTAGAAGGGAGAACGGTTACGGTTGTCGATGATTCAATCGTAAGAGGCACAACATCCAAAAAGATAATAAAGATGATAAAAGAAGCAGGAGCAAAAAAGGTGCATATGAGAATATCAAGTCCGCCGTTCATATCGCCCTGCTTTTACGGAATCGATACTCCGACAAGACGAGAACTGATTGCCTCAAGTCATACCGTGGAGGAGATAAGAAAATATATCACTGCCGATAGCTTAAACTTTCTTTCTCTCGAGGGAATGCTGA
Source organism: Campylobacterales bacterium (assembly GCA_027080125.1). Classification (GTDB taxonomy): domain Bacteria; phylum Campylobacterota_A; class Desulfurellia; order JAADFJ01; family JAADFJ01; genus JAADFJ01. The sequence continues at coordinate 4,244 of JALWSW010000140.1, forward strand.
AAGCGGCAGGCAAAAAGGAGTTTTGCACCGCTTGCTTTACGCAAAACTATCCGATTAAACTTGAAAGCGAACCTGCATACGGCACGCCTCTGCCGTTTTTATAGGTCATTGAGACAATCCGCTAAGATACAGAGTTTTTATACTCCTTAACAGCTCGTTCCAGTCTCCTCATAGCTTCAGCAAGCATTGACCTTGGAGTGGCGATTGTCATTCTCGCATATCCTGCGCCCTCTCTTCCGAACCAGTATCCCGAATTAAGCGCCAAGCGGGCTTGCATGCTCAAAAATTTTTCAAGCTGTTTGACATCCATTTCAAGCCCTCTGAAATCAAGCCAGGCAAGAAATGTTCCTTCCTGCTCACTCATGCCAACTGCCCGAATGCAATTTTTGAGATAATCCTTAAGAAAATCTATATTCTCTTGCAGATATTCAAGCAAACTATCCAACCATTCTCCGCCAAATCTGTAGCCTGCTTCCATTGCCGATGCTGAAAATGTGTTTGTTTTGTTTATCGAAAGCGCTTTTGCAAGTCGGTCATATTCTTTTCGATATTTGTTATTAGCTATGACAATCAAACCGTCGCTGACAGATGCAATATTAAACGTTTTGGCAGGTGAAAAACAGACAAAAGAATTTTGCACAATCTCATCTTCCAATGATGCAAAAGGGGTATATCGATTTCGGTTGAAAACAAAATCACCGTGAATTTCATCTGAGA
>JALWSW010000141.1 GCA_027080125.1 Campylobacterales bacterium
ATTTTACCGAACCGAGCGAGCCAAAAACGCAAACCGATACGGAACCGGTCTTGGGCTCACTATAACAAAAAAATTTATTGATGCGATGAACGGAAAAATCTATATTTCAAGTGAACCTGAGGTAGGTACAAATGTAAAGATAGTATTGCAAGCCGTCTAAACAAAATCTGCAATAAAAATTACAAAAGCCCTCTTAACTACTGAAGGATTATGTAGTAGAATGTCGTTACAAAAAAATGTAGGAGCTGATTATGCGTTTTGATGTGGCAAAAAGTGGGAACGGTTTAACATACGAAATAAGAAACATCGTTTCGGTTGCAAATAAATTGAAAGAGAACGGCACCGATATCGTTTGGGAAAATATAGGGGATCCTGTAGCCAAGGGCGAGGCGATCCCGGAATGGATGAAAGATATTATAGCGAAAGTTGCACATGATGACCGTTCGTATGCATACTCTCCTACCCAGGGAGACGATGAGGCAAGGGAGTTTTTAGTAAAGGAAAACAATAAAAGGGGCGGAGTTCAAATAACAAAAAATGATGTTATCTTCTTTAACGGAATAGGTGATGCAATCGCAAGATCCTACAGTTCGCTCAGGGTTGATGCAAGAATTATCATGCCGGAACCGACATATTCGACTCATCTGCTGGCTGAGGTTCTGCATGCATCGTTTCCGCCCAACTCGTACCGGATGAATCCGTACAATAACTGGGCGCCGGACCTTAAAGAGCTTGAAAGAAAGGTAAAAAGTCACAACTCTATTGTCGGAATATTGGTCATCAATCCCGATAACCCGACCGGATTTGTCTATGACGAGGCAACGCTTAAAGAGATTGTGGCAATTGCAAAAAAATATGACCTTTTTCTTATATTTGATGAAATCTACCGGAAACTTGTTTTTAACGGCAAAAAAACCGTCATGCTTGCTGATATAATCGGGGATGTTCCGGGAGTTAGTCTTCAGGGTGTCTCAAAAGAGTTTCCATGGCCCGGAGCCAGATGCGGCTGGATGGAAGTTTACAACATAGATAAAGATAAAACTTTCAGACGCTATATAACAGCAATTTTAAATCAGAAGATGGCTGAGGTATGCTCAACAACGCTTCCTCAGATTGCGCTTCCGCTTATTATGGGCAACAAAAACTACGAAAAATATATAGACGGAAGAAAAAAACATTACGAAAAGCTTGCTAATATTGCCTATAATATATTCAAAAACGTGCCTTACACGGTTGTAAACAGAACCGACGGCGCATTCTATGTCAGCGTAGTTTTCAATGAGTCGGTATTAAACAACAAGCAAACGCTGCCTATAAAAAACAAGAATGTTGAAGCGTTTGTAAAAGAGATACTCGATGACAATTGCGAACATGACAAACGTTTTGTCTATTATCTTCTTGCCTCCACCGGAATCTGCGTTATACCGCTTACCGCATTTTTTACACCGCTGCAGGGATTCAGAATGACCCTGCTTGAGCCTGATGTCGAGAAATTCAAAAACACGGTAAAAACGATTGCCGATAAAATTGTCGAATATGTGGAGTCCTACAAATAATTGTTTCCTTGAATGCGGATCTTCTGCGCAATATTGTCTCTGAGTATGGCATAATTGCGGTTTTTGTAGGCACATTCTTAGAAGGCGAATCGGTGCTTGTTGTTGCAGGTGCTATGGCAAGCCAGCAGTTTTTAAACCCGATTTCCGTCTGGATAGCTGCGGCAGCCGGAGCATGGAGTGGTCACATTGTGTGGTTTGCCGCAGGCAGGTTCATAGGCAAAAAACCGGTTGAAAGATTTGCATTAAAACGCGGATTTTCTCAAAAATTCAATCTGATTAACAGTTATATAGAGAAAAACAGAACAAAAGCAATTGTTTTACTTCAATATCTTTACGGGGTAAGAATAATCGGGGCAGTTAGTTTTGGTATATCTGAGATAAGACTCCTGTGGTTTGCCGCAGCTCAGGCTGTAAACTGTATTGTCTGGGCAATTCTTATCGGTTCGGTGGGATTTTTTTTCGGTAAAGCCACATCAACATTTTCCAATTCTCCCGTATATACTGTCTGGATTTCCTTATCAATTCTGATATTGCTATTTATTGCAAGGAAGGTTTTGCATCTTTTGAGAGATAAATAATTGCTCTTTCACGGAGAGGTTTATATGCACCCTTTCCCATCAAGCATCATACAGGGAGCGTCGTTTTCCCTTTCGATCTGTATTGTAGAATGTTCTATCCCAAAATAGTCATGCAGATGTTTCTGAAGCTCGGATAAAAAATCGTTATTCAGAGAACAGCCTTCAGAGATAATCAGGTGAACGCTAAGAGCTACCTCCGTTGTGCTGAGAGGCCATACATGAAGGTCGTGCATCTGGGAAACATTCTTCAGACCTGACAGATATTCTTTTATTCCGGTCATATCAATCTGTTCGGGAACCGAATCTATGGAAAGGTTCATTGATTCCCGAAGCAACGACCATGCGCTACCAAGAACAACCGCTACGATAAAAAGAGTCATTAAAGGATCTATCAATAACCATCCGGTAGCAACAATGATTATTCCCGCTACAACAACGCCAAGCGAAACGGCTGCATCGGTAGTCATATGCAGAAAAACAGCTTTTATATTCAGATCATCTTTTTGTCCGGATGCAAAAAGAAGTGCAGTTGCCATATTTATCGCAACTCCTATTGCAGCAACTACGATAACGATGTTGCCTTCAATCGGCGTGGGATTGAAAAGTTTGCCGATTGCTTCCCAAGCTATTGCGCCAAGCGCAGCAAGTAGTAGCAGTGAGCTTGCCAAAGAGGCTATTATTGTTGCCTTGCGAAAACCGTATGTTCTTTTATCGGTTGCATCTTTCATAGCCAGCAGGCTTGCGCCCCAGGCAAGTAACAGACCGAACACATCGCTCAGGTTATGTCCTGCATCGGCTATCAAAGCCAGGGAACCTGCTTTGACTCCATAACCTGCTTCAATAACAACAAAAACGGTGTTAAATGCAACACCAAAAGCAAAAGCGCTGTTATAGTGATTGATTTTATGGTTATGGTGCGGCAATAGTGCTACCTGCTGAATTTTGTCTCAATATAGCTGATTATATCACCGCTTTCATACATATTCAGATTGCCGTCAATCATAAACGGAACCTGAGCCTTGCCTCCTTTTTCAAGCACAACCTTTCTGCCGGCAGTTCCCGGCGCAGCATCTATCAGTTTGTAATCAGCTCCCTCTTTTAATTTCAGCTCGTTGATTTTGTTTATTACCCTGCGACAAAACGGGCAGCCTTCCCTTACATAAAGTTCTATCATTTTTCCTCCGTTATATTTTTTATATAATGTAAAGTTAGCGCAAAAAGGTATAATGGCAAGTCTTAACCGATTTTACAGGTTTTTAAAACCGCTAAGAAAATATTTGAATTGATATCCACACATTTGTATGGTATATATTCAGTATGCTTACGGAAAGACAGAAAAGGGTTTTGGATTACATCGCAGGAAGGTTGAAAGATGGCTACTCTCCCACAATCAGGGAGATTGCAGAGCATTTCGGCTTTTCCTCAACCGGAACGGTAAGAGACTATATCAAGGCGCTTGAACGAAAAGGCTATATATCACGCAAGAGAAAGATTGCAAGAGGTATCAGAATAAACAAGCCGCTTAGCTCGATAAAAGTCATAGGCAATATACATGCAGGTGATCCGAAACTGGCGCTTCAGGATGAGATAGGAAATCTTCCGCTTGATTTCGGGCTTGACTATGGCAGAGAACTTTTTGCTTTGAGGGTAAAAGGCGACAGTATGAAAGATGCAGGAATACTTGAGGGCGATTATGTGATAGTAGAGAGCGGAGTATTTGAGATCGGCGATATAGTCATAGCCGTAATAGGTGAGGAGGCAACGGTGAAGCGTCTGGTAAGAAAAGGCAATGAGCTTTTCTTGAAGCCTGAAAATTCCTCATATAGGGCAATACCGTTTAATGAGGAAACGAGCATTCTTGGCAGAGTGATAAGGGTTGTGAGATATCTGAAATGAGCGGTTCAGATGAGATTTCGGTGGCTGCCGTTTTCAAAAACGGCATAATTTTTCCGAGATGGTTTATCAGAAAAGGAAAAAAGATAACAATTGATGAGGTCACCTATAGGTGGTCTATAAGAAAAGGAAACTTTACTATTCGCAAATTTGCCGTTATCAGTAACGGCAGGTTGTATCAGATTTCATTTTTTTCCGATAAATCCAGATGGCTGTTAGAAAAGGAAGACTGATTTTTCATATCGATATGGACGCGTATTTTGCATCCGTTGAGATAGCCGCCAATCCTTCGCTTGCCGGCAAGCCGGTGGTAGTTGTCAGCTCAGACAAAATCGGCGTTGTGACTGCCGCATCTTATCAGGCTCGCAGATATGGGATATCATCGGGAATGCCGCTATTTAAAGCAAGAATGCTTTGCGGCAATCTATCGATTGTTGTTGGCGAGCCTGAGAAATATATGTTTACCACCAAGATGTGGTTTCAATATCTTAAACGATTTTCCGACACAATAGAGCTTTATTCAATAGATGAAGTATTTATCGATATGACCGGTTCGCTTCATCTGTTTGGTACACCAATCGGTCTTGCCCGCGCAATTAAGGATGAGATGCTTAAGCGATTTAAACTTCCATGCTCCATAGGAATAGCAAAAAACAGACTTCTTGCAAAAATCGCAAGCAAACTGGCAAAACCGGCTGGCATATTCCAGATTTCCGAAGAAAATATGGATGATATCCTGCTTTCCCTGCCGCTTGAGGATTTTCCCGGTATAGGAAAAAAAATCAGACAGAAACTTCTAACACACCAAATAAGCAATACGGCATCGCTGAGGAGGGCGGATACCAATCTTCTGGAGTTCCTTTTCGGCAGAAAAGAAGCAGAA
>JALWSW010000142.1 GCA_027080125.1 Campylobacterales bacterium
AGTGCGTATAGATACTATAGACTTTGATACTCCAATAAGCCGATAAGCAAACCCGTTTAGAAACAAGATTGCCAGGGCAATTTCAAGAATTCGTGAAAATGGCATTACAGAGACTTCTATACATTAAATGCTCATTTTGCAAGGACTCTCTAATTGTAAAAGTATAAAACGAATCTGATACGGTTGAAATTTTCAAAAAAAAGGTTAGAAATAATGTCTATGGATTTAATCATTGAAAATGCGAACTTATATAATATAGATGCCATTTATAATATAATAGAACATGAGGCGCAGAAGAATCTGCTTTTGATACGTTCAAAAGATGAAATAGCTACCGAGATTAGAACTTTTAAGCTGGCAAAAATTGAGGATAAGCCCGCAGGATGCGCATCACTTTATATATGGAACAGACAACTGGCTGAAATAAGATCGCTTGCTGTTTCGGAGGATTTCAGAAAGATGGGGATAGGAAAAAAACTTGTTGACGCTTTGGTTGAAGATGCGATGGTTTTAGGCTTGAAACAGGTTTTTGCGCTGACCTACCAGGTGGAATTTTTCAAAAAACTGGGATTTTACCGGGTAGAATTTGATATGATTCCGGACAAAAAGATATGGAATTATTGCACCCGTTGCCCTTTGCTTCCGAAATGCGCCGAAAAAGCTATGTTAAAGGATCTGTATTGAACATATCTTATATAAGAAATTTCTCGATTATTGCCCATATTGATCATGGAAAATCAACGCTTGCTGACAGGTTTATCGAGCTTACCGGTGCGGTGGAAAAACGCGAAATGAAAGAACAGATTCTCGATAGTATGGAGCTTGAAAGAGAAAGAGGCATCACCATAAAATCGCAAACGGTTTTGATGAGTTATCGCCACAAAAACAAAACCTATTATCTCAATATGATTGATACACCCGGACATGTAGATTTTTCCTACGAGGTTTCAAGAGCCATGAGGGCAAGTGAAGGGGTTCTTCTCTTGGTTGATGCAACTCAGGGTGTTCAGGCTCAAACCATTGCAAACGCCTATATGGCAATTGAGGCAGGATGCAAAATCATACCCGTAATAAATAAGATAGACCTCAAAAGCGCCGATGTGACAAAGTGCAAGAATCAGATAACATCTATGATTGGAATAGACGCATCATCAGCCGTAGAGATCTCGGCAAAAACAGGAGAAGGTGTAGTCGAATTATTGGAGAGGGTTGTAGAGCTTGTGCCGGCACCAACTGGTAATAAGCAGGCGCCCCTGAGAGCGCTTGTTGTTGATTCATGGTATGATAATTATAAAGGTGTCGTGATACTTGTAAGAGTTATGGATGGAAGCATAAAATCAGAAGACAAACTGTTTCTGATGGGCACAATGACAGAGCTGACGGCAACCGAAATCGGGGTTTTTAGACCCAAACCGAGCCCTGTTTATGAGCTTTCCGCCGGAATGGTTGGATATGTTGCAAGCGGCATAAAAGATATCTCGCGCGCAAGAGTAGGAGACACGCTTACCGAGCTAAACCGCAAAGCGGAAAAGATAACCGGGTATCAGCAAGCAAAACAGATTGTCTTTGCGGGAATCTATCCGGAAAATCCTGAAAATTATGACAAACTTAAAGAGGCAATTGAAAAATTAAAGCTGAACGATGCATCAATCAGCTATGAACCTGAAACATCGGGCAGCCTCGGTTTTGGTTTCCGTTGCGGATTTTTGGGTATGCTTCATCTTGATATTTTCAGAGAACGTATAGAGCGGGAATACAATCTGCCTATAGTCGTTACATCTCCGACAGTAGCCTATCATATCTATTATACCGACGGCTCACAACGTTACGCAATAAATCCGAACGATTTTGATAATAAATCCAGAATAAGTTGCATAAAAGAACCGATTGTCAAGGTCAGCATACTCGTGCCTTCCGCCTTTATAGGCAATATAATGAAACTGCTTGAGGAGCGACGAGGTGTGCAAAAGCAGATTGAGTATATAACCGAAAAACAGACCAAACTCGTCTATTTAGTACCTCTTTCGGAGATTATTACCGATTTCTATGATAAACTTAAATCAGCCTCAAAAGGGATGGCAAGCTTTGATTATGAAGAGTATGAGGAAAAGCAGAGTGACCTGGTAAAGGTTGACCTGCTTGTAAACGGCAGAAAAACCGATTCGTTATCGTTTGTATCTGTCAGATCAAAGGCTTACAGAAGAGCTCGCGAAATGCTGATAAAATTGAGAGAACTGATTCCCAGGCAGCTTTTCGAGGTATCGCTTCAGGCGGCAATAGGAGGAAAAATTATCGCAAAGGAACGCATCGCTCCGTTGAGAAAAAATGTAACATCCAAATGTTACGGCGGGGATATAACCAGAAAAAGAAAATTGTTGGAAAAACAGAAAGAAGGCAAAAAACGAATGAAAAAACTTGGTAAGGTTTTGATACCAACCGAAGCGTTCGTTACGCTGTTAAGGAGATAATATGGAAAAATCAAGAAAGGAAAAATGGGTCAGCAATATAAAATCTATCATCTGGGCACTTGTTATAGCACTATTTTTAAGAACGTTTGTAGTGGAAGCATTTAAAATTCCATCAGGCTCCATGATTCCTACATTGCTAATAGGGGATCACCTTTTTGTGGAAAAGTTTGCCTATGGAATAAGATTGCCGATTATCGGGATAAAAATAATTCCTACCGGCGAGCCAAAAGACGGTGATATCGTGGTATTCAGATATCCGGTTAATCCGTCTATCTATTTTATCAAAAGGGTTGAAGGAGTTCCGGGCGATACGCTCATGATGATAGATAAAAAGCTGTATCGCAACGGAAAACCGGTTAATGAGCCGTATGTTCAGCATACCGACAATCAGATAGACCCTCCGAATCTGCCAAAGGGACGTTTCGGCTCCAGAGACAACTGGGGACCTATCACAGTTCCCAAAGGAAAATATTTTGTTATGGGAGATAATCGCGACGAATCCTACGATAGTAGGTTTTGGGGATATGTGCCGGAAAAAAACCTAACGGGTAAGGCACTGTTTATCTATTTTTCCGATAAAGACGGCAATCCGCTCGATATAAGATGGAACAGAATATTTAAATCGGTATCACTGGTTTATGATTCCAAATATAGTCACCTCGGTTAGAATTGTCTTAGCTCCGTTTATTCTGATAGCACTTTCACATAACAATTTCTATCTGTTTTTTATACTGTTGTCAATTGCCGCTATCAGCGATATTGCCGACGGATTACTCGCAAGAATACTTAGCCAGAAAACAATTGTCGGTCAGTTGCTTGACCCGTTGGCTGATAAATTATTGATAGATTCTCTTTTTATAGCGCTTTATATTCGAGGCAGCATTCCTTTGTGGTTACTCTCTATCGTAATAATACGGGACGCCATACTCATAATGGCAATGATGGTAGGGGCAATTTTTTATTTTACCAAAAAGATTCCTACAGATAAAATCTTATGGAAAAACCTGGCTCCATCATACATAAGCAAACTCAATACATTTTTTCAAATATTAACCATAGCGGCATCGCTGATTAGAATTAAATATCAATTTACAGGATTAACCACTCTGTTTTTCATAACCGGCGTGTTGACAATCCTTTCCATGATTCATTATATCACAAGGGGAATCAGTTTAAGATTTGTGATGAAGGATTGAATATCAGCAAATTTTTATGCCGATTAAATTACAGAGGTTTTAACAGATTTATATTTTTTCAAAAACAACTTTACCGCTATATAACATATCATTGCTACAGGAATACCCAAGATGATGCTTCCGATAAAAACAGGAAGCATGACCGATGAACCGAGTGAAATATAATGCTCTATGGTAAGCGGCTTCAATGCAAACGAACCCCCTCCCGTATTGATAATATATCCTCCTATTTTATAATCTATATAATAGATGAACGGGGTGGTAAGCGGGTTATTAAACCAGGTTCCCAAAATTGCAGATGCCCTGTTAATTCTGAAAATTGTCGAAAATATGGTCGCTAAAATCATATGAAATCCGAAGGTAGGCGTGATGGATATAAATACTCCAACTGCAAATCCAAGAGCGATCTTCTTTGCCGACCCATACTGAGTCATCAGATTTTTCAATGATTTGAAAAGTTTTTGGATGTTTAAATTCACGAATTATTGGTTTTTTTGAAAATTGTTTTTAAAGAAAAGCTGCGCTGCTCCAATTGTTCAAGCATTTGAACTGCTTCCCGGTTATTTTCATTCCACTTCAGCAACTTTTTTAATATATTTACCGCATAGCTTTTCAGCCCTATTTCTCTATACAAAGACGCAAGTTCCATCATGGCATCCGTATTATAATTTTCCATATCAATAATTTTTTTGAAATATTTTTCTGCATTTCTGAATTTTCCAAATTTTTTCATCAATTTAGCATACAAGAAGTTAGCGCTCGTGTCGGTGTCATTGTTTAGCAGATAGTTTCTTAGAATGGCGGCGCTTTCAACATACCTTTTGCGTTTATACAACATATAAGCCCTTTTGAACTCCTTTTTGTCGGTTTTGTCCGTTTCTACCTTATCCTGCATATTAATCAGATTTTTGTATGCCTCCTGAATTGCAAGAAATCTTTCTATATTACCACCTACATCGGGATGATGTTTTTTTATAAGTCGTATATAAGTATCACGAATCTCCCGTTTTGATGAATTGCGAGGCAATCCGAGTATCTTATAATATTTATCTGTCATCAGACATTAAGATTTTAAGCTTTCTAATGGCTTCATTTTCTATCTGTCTGATACGCTCTTTGCTGATTCTCAATGTTTCACCTATCTCTCTTAACGTGGCGGGCTTCTTTCCGTCAAGCCCGTATCTTCTGATCAAAATCATCCGGCTTCTTTCAGGCAGCTTTTGAATCGCTTCTTT
>JALWSW010000143.1 GCA_027080125.1 Campylobacterales bacterium
CCAAAAAACTTATCTCATCATGCCGAGCATTCGGATAGCTTCTGAACTTCTCTATAATTGTCTTTAGGGTATTTTTCATATTAGCAAAATCAGAGACCGTCACCTGAAGTTGTTCGAGCAGATGCTTTACCTCTCCGGTAATTGCTTCTTTGTTCAAATTACCGGCTATCTCGATATATATAATGGAAATAAGCTGCCTTTTCTTTTTCGGCAGATCGATTTCGGCAAGATTTCCATCCTTGTCATAGTTTATATTCAGAATCGGATGAACTATAAAACGGGTTAGCAGTCCTTTCTCTTTTGTATAGTTTATCAGACTATGGAGCAAAAACGGCATATCCTTAGTCAATGTGTAGATCTGAGAAGCACCGAATTGAGAATAGACCTCAACGGTTATCTTATCTTTGCGTCTGTTCCTAATAATAGAATACATTTTGTAAAGGCGTTCGAAAAACTCAGATTGAGGTAAAGAAAGAAATGCCAGATTATGGGCGGTTTGCGTAACCAATCTTACGAATTTAATAAAAAGCGGATCTCTGTACTCAGGTTTGCTGAGTGTTTCAGGTTTGTTCAGCTTTTCTCTTAGACTGTTTCTCAATCTGCTTAGAGTATCTTGTGATGCACCCACTACCTTCAATTTCATAGATCCTCCCTTTTTAACGGTTTATGCATTAAACTCATTGCCATCTTATACGGTTCCTTTCCTTCATAAATAAGCTGATAAACCGCCTTTGCTATCGGCATATACAGATTATTAGCTTCGGCAAATTCAAAGACTGCCTTAGCGCTCCATACCCCTTCAGCCACGCCTTTACCAAGATTTATCCGCTTATTTTTTGCCAGAGCAAAACCTACTCTGTAGTTTCTGCTCTGCTTACTTGTGGATGTTAAAAACAGGTCTCCGACGCCTGAAAGTCCAAAAAGTGTTTCCTGTTTTACGTTAAAAAGCTTTCCTATACGTTTAATCTCAGCCAACGCTCTGGTAAGTATTGCAGCTCTGCTGTTGTTTCCAAGTCCCAGACCATCTGAAACTCCACTGGCAATAGCATAGATATTTTTCAATGCTCCTGTAAGTTCCACACCAACCGGGTCATCAGACCTATAGACACGAAATGATTCGGATGAAAGCAACTCTTGAAAAAAAATCGCAAGTTTTTCATCTTTTGAGGCAACAACAGAGGCGGCAGGAAGAAAATTCGCCACCTCATCTGCAAAATTTGGTCCTGAAAGCTGAGAAAAGCGTTCGAAAGGTACGTCTGCTGCCTCATTTAATATATCGTGAGCAAAATTAAATCCTTTCTCTATCCCTTTGGATGTATTCAGAATCGGCTTATCAGTTATAAAACTCCTTAACTTATACAGTCTTTCACGCAAATAGATTGTCGGAATAGCTAAGATTATCGCATCAGCGGATTTCAGAATCTTTAAATCAGAAACCAATATACTGCAAAACGGCAAATCGGAGCTGTTCTGAGCGGCAATGGCTTTCAATCTCTGTTTATCTCTGGCAAGCAGGAAAATCTCATTTTCAGATCTCCGATATTTACGAAACAAAAGTTTTGCCATGGCGCTGCCCCATGCGCCTGTTCCGACAATAGCAATTTTTAATTGCCTGCTCATCTAAGGTTGATTTTCTCTGTTGCGTTCATATAAAATCTTTAATCCGGTAAGCGTCAGATTCGGTCTGTTGTATTTTATCAACTTCGAACAATCCGAAAAGATTCCGGCTCCCCCTCCGGTAGAGGCGACTACGCACCGGTTGAAACCTTGATCGGTAATTATCGTTTTAATCAGTCCGTCAATCATTGACCCATATCCATAATAAAGCCCGGATTTAATACTATCGACCGTATTTTTCCCCACTACAGAGGAGGGCTTACCAAATGAGACATGAGGCAGCTTTGCAGTTTTTGAAAATAGGGCAAAACTTGCAATATGTATGCCCGGAGCAATAATGCCGCCAAGATAGTCGCCATCGCCTGATACAACATCAAATGTTATCGCCGTGCCAAAATCCACGACAATCGAGGGTTTTCGAAATTCATCATAAATTGCCACCGCATTAAGAATTCTGTCTGCGCCGACCTCTTTGGGATTATCATATAAAATCTTTATTCCTGTTTTTATGCCTGGCTTTACAAGAAGCGGATTTTCAATTGAAAAAAATTCCTTTATAGCGCAGCCTATAGCTTCCTCGGCATCAGGTACCACGCTTCCTATAATAGCATCGTCGATCTGTTTTATATTATATTTTTCCGCGATATAGCTTAATTTCATCTGAAGCTCATCTTCGGTTTCGGCTATATTGGTCTGCCATCTGACGGTAAATTTGAGATTATTTTCGTCAAAAAGACCGATAACCGTATTGCTGTTGCCAATATCTACGGCAAGAATTACGCTCAATTTGTATATCCTTTAGATAAAATTTATTTTCATAATCTTTTTTCCGAGTTTGATTATAATGGATTCGGCATTTTCCGGAATCGCCCTGACTTTTTCGCCGTTTATTCTTACCGCGCCTTCTTTTATCTTTCTTTTTGCCTCGCTCCGGCTTTTTGCAAACCCTATTTCCTTGAGTAGCGTTGCAAGCTCCATCCCGGAATCAAACTTAACGTTTTTTTCCTCTATATTTTCAGGGGTTTCTTTCTTTGAAAAAAGCTGATTGAAATATGATCTGGCATCATCTGCTTTACCAGCGCCCCAAAACCGCTCTACAATATCGTATGCAAGCAGCTCTTTTGCCTCTTTCATACCGAGCCTGTTTTTCTCAACATCGGTTTTGAGGCTGAAAATTCTATTGCCATCGTAGCTGCTTACAAGCTCAAAATATCTCCACATAATTGTATCGGGAATCGACATAGTCTTGCCAAACTGGGTGTTGGGATCTTCGGTTATTCCTATATAGTTGCCAAGCGATTTGCTCATCTTGTTTTTACCGTCGGTTCCCTCCAGAAGAGGCAAGGTCATGACAATCTGAGGTTTCTGATTATACGATTTCTGAAGATTTCTGCCTACAAGAAGATTAAAGAGCTGGTCGGTGCCGCCCAATTCTATATCGGCTTTTATGGCAACCGAATCGTATCCCTGAAAAATCGGATAAAGCATCTCATGAAGATAGATTGCCTTTTCGCTTTTGAAGCGCTTTTTGAAATCGTCGCGCTCAAGCATTCTTGAGACGGTCATATTTGCCAGCAATCTTATTATATCGCCTGAAGAAAGCGCCCCGAGCCAACTGCTGTTGTATCTTATCTCGGTTTTTTCCGAATTGAGAATCTTGTATGCCTGTTCGGTGTAGGTTTTTGCATTCTGCTTTATCTGCTCTTCGGATAAAGGGGGTCTGAGGCTGCTTTTACCGGTAGGATCTCCGATGCGTGCGGTAAAGTCTCCGACAACAAAGACAACTTTATGACCAAATTTCTGAAACTGATGAAGTTTGTTGAGCAAAACGGTATGACCAAGATGAAGGTCAGGTGCGGTAGGGTCGAATCCGGCTTTGACAATAAGCGGGACTCCTGTTTCCAGAGAATTCTCAAGGCGACTTCTGAGCTCTTTCTTTTCAACAACATCTATGCAACCGCGTAAAAGCTCTTCGAATTGGGAATCTATCTCCTTTAGCTGCATCTTGAAAACCCGCAAGACTTACATACCGCGCATCCTTCCAAAAACTCGAGCGTTCCTCCGCACTCAGGACACTCCTCATACAGTATCCTTGTGTCTTTCATCGTTTTTCCATTGAGAAAATGCGCCTTAAGCACCTTCGCAATTGCATCAGGCACCGATTTTATCAATCTTCCGTTATCCCATACGGATTGCGAACCGGTTATGTTCAACAGCGTCATAACAATCTTTTCAAGCGGAACTCCATTCTGAAGAGCGATAGAGATCAATCTTCCAATTGCTTCAGACAACGCTGCGGTATCTCCTCCAGATTTGCCGATATTTGTAAAGATCTCAATCGGTCTACCGGTCTTATCGACATTGACCGTAACGTACAGAGAACCTCTTCCTGTCTTCAATTTTTCCGTAAATCCGCTAAGCAAATTTCCTCTGTCGTAGGGACGTGTTTGCGAGGGTTTGTTATCATCGGTTTTAAGCACCTGAATCTTGCGCGAACCGTCTCGATAGACGGTCAACCCTTTGCATCCTGAATTATACGCCATCAGGCATGCATGTTTGACATCCTCAACAGTTGCCTTATTGGGCATATTGATTGTTTTGGAAACCGCATTATCAACATATTTTTGAAAAGCCGCCTGCATCTTTATATGATCGGCTACCGAGCAGTCTGTAGAACAGACAAAAACCTTCTTTATCTCATCAGGTATGATATCTATATTCTGAAGTCCTTCGTTCATTATTCTATCAAGAAGCTGCTCGCTGTAGAGCTTGCCAAGAGCTTTTTTCAGATACTTGTTTACATAATAGAGTTTTTTTCCATCCAGCACATTTTTTACATAGGCAAGAGAAAAGTTGGGCTCTATGCCACTTGAGGTATCAGCTATCATCGAGATTGTTCCGGTCGGGGCAATCGTTGTTGTAGTCATATTCCTCAGCTTCATGCCGGTTTTTTTCCATTTTGAATTTTCCCACTCAGGGAATACGCCTCTTATTTCAGCAAGTTTTGAGGATGCTTTTTTGGATCTTTCGTTAATAAATTTCATTACATTCTCGGCAACTTTAACCGCCTCATCGGAATTGTAAGGGATACCCATTTCTATAAACATATCGGCAACGCCCATAACCCCAAGACCGATTTTTCTATATTTTTTGGTTGTCTTATCGATCTGCTTGAGCGGATATTTGTTCATATCTATGACATTATCAAGAAAATGCACCGCAATATCAACGACATTGCCAAGTCTTTCGTAGTCGATTTTCTTATTTTTTACAAAGTTTG
>JALWSW010000144.1 GCA_027080125.1 Campylobacterales bacterium
CAACCAGGTTGCCTCTGAATCCAAAACTTCCGTCCATAGTGGAGAGGAAATCGACATTGATATTAATCAGGTCATCTTTTGATGCCGCTGCGTAAAAAACAGTTGAGCCGTCTTTTTCTATAAAATCACCGAAAGTTGCAATCGAAGACCCGGCAGCAACTATGACTGCCTGATTTTCTGTAAACCAGTTTCCAAGAGGACCGATAATTCTTAGCTTATCGCCAGGTCTTTTTTTTATAAGCCTTTTGCTAATTGTTCCTCTTTTTTGAATCAGAAATGTCAGTTTGTTTGAGGTTTGCTTATATATGCTGAATGGTCTGTTCAGATGAAAATCTCCATCTTTGATTCCTATCATTGCAAACTGTCCCGGTTTTCGCGGCTCGAATTGTTCGGTCTTTATCTCGATTTGATAAATAGCTCTTGCTACAGGCTTATTTGATACAACTATGCCCCGAGTTTCTATCAAACGGTTATCTCTTCTATCTCAAAATGTTTGATTCCGGAGGGAATCTTTATCGTAACCTCTTCGCCGACAGCTTTTCCTATCAGCGCTCTTCCTATCGGACTTGTTACCGATATCATACCGTTTTGCGGATCCGTTTCATCTTGTCCTACTATTCTGTAGCTTATTTCCGAATCGTTATCAATATCATACAGCAGCACCTTTGAGCCGAAAGAGACCCTATCGGTATTTATCTGCGATGTTTTGATAACTTTCACCGACCCAAGACGTTTAGCGATTTCTGAAATCTTATTTTCAAGAAATTTCTGTTTTTCCTTTGCGGCGTGATATTCCGCATTTTCACTCAAATCCCCTTGCGCTCTTGCAACTGAAATCGATTTGATGATCTCCGGTCTCTGCTTTTTCAATCGATCAAATTCCTCCTGAAGTCTTTTGTAGCCTTCTTCTGTTATCAGATTGTTCATCAAACCTCCCCTATTTCAGCTTTATGCAGCGATTGAAGCTCTTCATAGCTTTCTTTGTTGCCATTATGTTTCCATTTTATAGAACTAACAATGGTTTTTGCCTCGCTCAGGGTCGTGCAATATGGAATCTGATTAACTATTGCCGCATTTCTTATATAGAAAGAGTCTTTTTTTGCAACTCTGCCTTGCGGTATATTTATTATAAAGTCAATCTGATGATTTTTTATGGTATCAACTATATTTGGACGTCCCTCATTATATTTTTTCACAACATTGACCTTAATTCCGGCTGCGGCTATGGCTTTTGCGGTGCCGCGTGTTGCGCAGATTTTTATGTCAAGTTTGCTTAGTTCTTCTGCTACCTTTACAATCGATTCCTTTATCGGATCGGAAACACTTATAAAAACGGTGCCGCTTTTTGGCAGCGGGTTGTTGCTTGCAATCTGAGCCTTGTAAAATGCCTCCTCAAAGCTGCCTGCAATTCCCATAACCTCACCTGTTGAGCGCATCTCCGGTCCCAGAATTACATCGGTTCCGGCAAATTTTACAAATGGCAGAACAACCTCTTTTACCGAAAAATGATCCGGTATGGTTTCTTTGACGCCAAGCTCCTTTATTGTTTTTCCAAGCATAATCTCGGTTGCTATTTTTACCCAAGTCACTCCTGTTGCTTTGCTTACAAACGGAACGGTTCTGGATGCGCGAGGATTTACTTCCAGCAGATATACTTTGTTATCTTTTATGGCGTATTGAATATTCATAAGCCCTTTAACCTGCAGGGCGATGCCGATATCTTTCGTCTGCTTTTTTATAACATCGATAAGCTCTGCAGGAATTGTTCTTGTCGGTATGGAGCATGCTGAATCGCCCGAATGAATTCCGGCTTCCTCTATATGCTCCATTATGGCGCAAATTACAACATCTTCTCCGTCGGCAACAGCATCGACATCAATCTCTATTGCGTTTTCAAGAAAACGATCTACAAGCAACGGATGCTCGCCTGTGACCTGAACCGCCTCATCTATATATCGCTCGAGCTCACCTCTGTCGTAGCAGATCTCCATTGCTCTTCCGCCCAGAACATAGGAGGGTCTTACAATTACCGGATAACCTATCTTTTCAACTATACTCATTGCATCGTTTTTTGTTGTTGCCAAGCCGTTTTCCGGCTGATTAAGTCTGAGTTTTTTTGCAAGGATACCAAAACGCTCCCTGTCTTCGGCTATATCGATCGATTCCGGATCGGTGCCGAGAATTTTGACCCCTGCTTGTTTAAGAGGTTTGGCAAGTTTCAGCGGGGTTTGACCACCGAATTGCAGAATCACACCGTCCGGCTTTTCGTTTTCAATAATACTCATCGTATCTTCAAATGTGATAGGTTCAAAATAGAGTCTGTCGGAGGTATCATAATCGGTCGAAACGGTTTCAGGATTACAGTTGAGCATTATACTCTCGATGCCGGCTTCTTTCAGTGCAAACGCAGCATGGCAGCAGCAGTAATCAAATTCGATACCTTGTCCTATCCTGTTCGGACCTGAGCCTATGACAAGCACCTTTTTTCTTTCCGAACGAATCGACTCATTTTCGCCTTTTTCATAGGTGGAATAAAAGTACGGCGTTTTTGCGGCAAACTCGGCAGCGCAGGTATCGACCATCCTGAAAACCGATTTTATATTCCACTGATTGCGCTTTTTTCTTATAAAAAGCTGGCTTGTGCCGGTGATTTTTCCTATGTATCTATCCGAAAATCCGGTTTCTTTTGCTTTTGCCAGCGATTCGGGGACAAGTTGAGAACCCTCGAGCCGGACCGAAACATCAACCGCCTCTTTTATCTGATTGAGAAACCATCTGTCAATGCCGGTCAAGGAGTATATCTTATCGGTGTCATATCCTTGTCTGTAAGCCTCGGCAATATACCAGATTCGATCCGGTGTAGCCGTTGCAGCGTATCTGTTGAATGCTTCATCGAAATTTTTGCCGTATTCGGGAGTCTCGAATCCGTATCGGTCGATTTCAAGCGATCTGATTGATTTAAGCAGTGCCTCTTTGAAAGTTCTGCCGATTGACATAACCTCTCCGACCGATTTCATCTGCGTTGTCAGCGTATTGTCCGCATTCGGAAATTTCTCGAATGTAAAACGCGGAAATTTTACAACCACATAATCAAGTGTGGGCTCAAATGCCGCGTATGTTTCGCCGGTTATATCGTTTGGTATTTCATCCAGAGTGTAGCCCACCGCCAGAAGCGTTGCGATTTTTGCAATCGGGAAACCGGTGGCTTTGCTTGCCAATGCCGATGATCTGGATACTCTCGGATTCATCTCTACAATAACCATTCTTCCGGTTTCGGGATGAACGGCAAACTGTATATTAGAGCCTCCCGTTTCGACCCCGATTTTTCTTATAACCGCAATTGCGGCATCACGCATAATCTGATATTCCTTGTCGGTAAGCGTCATTGCCGGAGCCACCGTTATCGAGTCTCCGGTATGAATACCCATCGGATCAAGATTTTCTATTGAGCAGACAATTACGACATTATCCTTTTTGTCCCTCATTACCTCAAGCTCATACTCTTTCCACCCAAGAGCAGATTCCTCGAGCAAAACCTCGCCGACCGGACTGATATCAAGCCCCCATTTTACCTTTTTATAAAATTCCGCTTCGTTATAGGCAACGCTTCCACCTGTTCCTCCGAGTGTATAGGAGGGTCTTATTATGACCGGATAGCCGATTTTTTTTATTGCCTTTTCGGCTTGATTCATATCTGTAATCGATTCGGATTTGAGAATATCAAGCGATATCTCCTGCATCGCCTTTTTGAAAAGCTCCCTGTTTTCGGCTTTTTTGATTGTTTTTATGTCAGCTCCCAGCAATCTGACCGGATGGCGCTTGAAAACACCGCATTTTTGCGCATCGGTGACAAGATTCAGCGCGGTTTGTCCTCCCATAGTCGGCAATATTGCATCAGGATGTTCTTTTTCGATTATTCTCTCAAGCGCATCGGTGGTAATTGGTTCGATATAGGTTGCATCGGCAAGATTGGGATCGGTCATTATGGTTGCCGGATTGCTGTTCAAAAGAATTACACGAATTCCGCAGCTTTTAAGCGCCTTTATCGATTGAGTGCCGGAATAGTCGAACTCGCATGCCTGTCCGATAACAATCGGTCCTGAGCCGATAATCAGCACCGATTTGATTGTTTTATCCTGCGGCATTGTTTTTTAAAGAAAGTTTATATGCGTCATATGTGTTTTTCATCAGCATTGCTATTGTCATCGGTCCTACACCTCCGGGAACAGGCGTAACGAATGAGGCAATTTTACTGACCTCATCAAACCTTACATCCCCTGAAATCTTTCCCTCTTTTTTCGAGATTCCGACATCCACCACAACCGCACCATTTTTGACCATGCTGCCTTTTATGAGTCCGGATTGACCTGTTGAACTGACCAGGATGTCGGCTTTTTTCACCTTTTCTTCGAGATTTTTGGTTAAAACATGGCAGATCTGAACCGTAGCACCGCGGTTTAGCATCATAGAAGCAAGCGGTCTTCCCGTAACCGTTCCTGCCCCTACAATCACAGCATCGGCTCCTTCAAGATTAATCTTGTAATGCTCAAGAAGCGTAATTATCCCAAGCGGTGTGCATGCTATGAAGCGAGGGTCGCCTATAGCAAGCATACCCATATTATACGGATTAAAACCGTCAACATCCTTTCTGTAATCTATTGCTGCCATAACCTTGTTTACGTTGATGGAGCCGGGTATCGGGAGTTGAACCAGAATGCCGTGAATCTTTTCGTTCTCGTTCAGACTGTTTATGATTTCTATCAGGTCGTTTTCGGTTATGGAATCGGGAAGATGATGATTGACCGTATAAAATCCTGCTTCATTGCATGCTTTTTTTTTCATATTGACATAAAGCACACTTGCCGGATCA
>JALWSW010000145.1 GCA_027080125.1 Campylobacterales bacterium
GGAAAATACCGACAAAAAACCGACAAACGGGCTCTATCTGATTAATTTAAAAAAAGATGAAATCAAAAGGTGTGAAAGAATCCTGTTTAAAGATAAGAATCTGCTTTTGAGTACAGAACCGCTTAAAACAGAAAAGAGATGTTACGGTTTGCTGATTGCCTTTTATAAAAATTCCGAAGATAAAAAAATGAAATCGCTCTCGCTGAAAATTATCGCTCAAAATATGTTGCTTGAGCTAATTAATCACGATATAAGAGCAGAGCGCGATTTTATAGTTGAGACTTATGAGTCTCAGATTGCCAGACTTTTGATATCCAGTATGGAAATACGCGATTCCTATACCCGCGGCCATAGTGAGAGGGTCGCGCTCTATTCGGAGTTCCTGGGCAGAATTTACGGTTTAAGCGATACGGAGATTGATGTTCTCAAAACCGCGGCTCTTTTTCACGATATCGGAAAGATAGGAATACCTGATATGATACTGCTCAAGCCCGGAAAACTCACACGCGAGGAGTATCGCATTATTCAGCTTCACCCGGTTATCTCGGCAAAGATGATTAAGCCTATCAAACAGTTCGAGCCGCTGGTCCCAATTATCAGACATCATCATGAAAGGTGG
Source organism: Campylobacterales bacterium (assembly GCA_027080125.1). Lineage (GTDB taxonomy): Bacteria > Campylobacterota_A > Desulfurellia > JAADFJ01 > JAADFJ01 > JAADFJ01. The sequence continues at coordinate 620 of JALWSW010000145.1, forward strand.
GACGGCAACGGCTATCCGGATGGTCTTAAAGGAGAAGAAATTCCGCGGGAGGCTTGTATAATTGCGATAGCAGACGTAATTGATGCGGTCTCAACGACAAGGCCGTATCGAGACGCTTTCAGCGATGATCAGACACGTCAACTGATCTCTAAAGGGCAGGGAAAACAGTTTGATCCGGAAATAGCGGCAATCGTACTGGATAATTTTACTGAATTGCAAGATTATGCAAGAATGCACGAGGGTTTATATCCGAAACCGGAAATAGCATACCCGGAGCTTGATATCTGGCGCAGTCTCTATTTTGATATTGATTACAGAACCGGATTGCTCAGACCGGAGGCGTTCAATAAAGGAATGGCTAAATTCCAGAAAGAAGGACGTCCATTCAGACTGTTCCTGGTCGATCTGGCTAATATCAGTGAGATAAATCGCAAATTCGGTGTGGCCGAGGGCGACAAGCTGATAGTTAGCATGGCAAGCAGCCTCAATAGCTTGCAGTCGCGATTCGGAATCAGAAATCTTGCAAGACACGGAGGCGACTCATTTGCTTTTATAATACTCAAAGAGGACTTGGATGAAAGCGATAGCATAGAAAAAATCGATTCGGAAATAGCGGGGATATTGGAAAAAACCGGCATATCGTTTCAGATGACAAGCTCGGATTTCCCGGAAACCGCTTATCCGCTTCATGAGGCGGAAAAAATGATGAGGGAGATACGAAAAAAGTAGGTTCAGCAGGGACACATAAGAGAAGTCAGGGCAACTGAATTTACAATATCGCCTGCTATACATCCTCTTGAAAGGTCGTTAAACGGCTTTTTTATGCCAAGAAAAATGGGTCCTATAGCTTTCATTTTGCCTATTCTCTCGGCAAGTTTATAACCTATATTGCCACTGTTTAAATCGGGAAATATCAAAACGGTTGCTCTGCCGGCAACCTTACTTTCAGGATATTTTCTTTTACCGATCTCTTTAACTATGGCTGCATCAAGCTGCATCTCTCCATCTACGGCAAAATCGGCGGTTTTGAGAAATTCTAACGCATCCCTTATGCGCTCGACCTCTTTGCCCTTTGCGCTCAGATTTGTAGAGTAGGAAAGCATTGCAACAACCGGCTCTATGCCAAGCAACCTTGCAAGATTGGCAGCATCGGTTGCAATGCAGGCAAGCTGATATGAATCAGGACGTGGTATAACCGCACAATCGGAAAAGACAAACGCACCCCCGTAACCTAGCTTTTTATCGTCTGAGACCATCAGAAAAGCTCCGCTCATCGGAAAATCCCCGATAGTTCCAATGATTTTCAAGGCTGCTCTTGCAACCTCAGCGGTCGGAGAGTCCGCTCCTGCCACAGCTCCTGCCACAGCTCCGCTTTCAACAAGCATTGCTGCTATATAAACAGGGTTCTCCGAGCAGTCTCCTATATTTTTTATGCGGTTTTCATATCTTGCGATAAACTGTTCTTTCAATTCTGCTGTATCGGCAATCTCAATTTCTCTTAGCTGCTTGCCTGAAAGCTGATTTTCTATCTCAGACTTTTTTCCAACCAGGACGGGAATCGCAATTCTGTTTTCTGTTATGATGCTCAGCGCTTCGCTGACACGGCTATCTCCGGCAATCAGGGCTATCCTTTTGTGCAACCCGGCAGCTTTCGATTTTATCTCCTGCAATATCGTGCTTTTCATTTGCCCACTCTTTCTCTGCAGCTAAATCGAAAATCTCCAGCCGCAATGAAAATCGCGCTCACTCTTATCCGGAGGGCACGCGATACATTCGGTTTTTATTCTTTTGTCAATCGTTTCGGCAAATTTACTGTATTCGATGATACCGACAGGTTTGCATGGAAAATATTCCATCTTTTTTCTCTCTCTTGCAGCCTGAACCCTGCAGGTTGTCATTTTTAATATCACCGAACCGTTTTCCCTTGTAATCTCCTGCTCATTGATTCTTCTATACATTCTGAATGCTAATGCCTTTTCCAATCCGTCCAGTCCGCTACCCTCAGGCAATCCCAACAGTTTCATAATTCTTTTTGCCTCGATTACGGTAAAATAGCTCCAAGCTTCCTTGTCAAGCTCTATCGCCGCTTCCATTCCAAAATGTCTTTCAACCGCCTGAAACCAGAGTCCGTCATGAGCAAGCCAGTTTTTCGCCTCATCTTCGATAATTTTTATCAATTCAGCTTTCGAAAGTTTTTCCAATTCAGGATATTTCATCTTGCCTCCTATCTCATCTTCCATTTCGGTTTTCTTTTGTTCAAAAACGCATCTATCCCCTCTTTTGCATCCTCAAGCGTGCAGAGCATAGAAAAGTTGTAGTTGGCTATCTCAAGCGCTTTGGAAAGCTCAAGATCTGACATTTTGTAAAACGCCTGCTTGGTAAGCTGAAGCGCCAGTGGGCTTTTTGAGGCAAGCTCGGATGCAAGCTCCATTGTTCGGGATTCAAGTTTATCCGGCTGAACAACTTCATTTATAAGACCTATCTGCTCGGCTCTTGCCGCATCTATCATCTTTCCGGTAAAAAGCAGCTCCAGGGTTCTTTTCTTTGTCAAGTTTCTCATCACTGCAACCGTAGGTCCTATACAGGAGATACCCACATTTATTGCTGTAAGACCGAATTTTGTTCCATCTGAAGCTATTGCAAGATCTGATGCGGCTGTCAAACCCGCTCCGTTTGCAACGGCAAAACCATGAATCGACGCTATTACCGGTTTTTTCATATTTGCAACAGTAAGCGTCATTTCCTCCATCAAAGTAGTAATATTATAATAGTCAAACGGGGTTCTCTCGGATAGTTCTTTAAGATCAATTCCGGCGGAAAAACCTCGTCCGTTGCCTTTTACAACCACCACATTTACATCTTCGTCTTCATCCGCTTTTCTGAGCAACTCGTTTAGCTCTGTTGCCAAAGCAACATTGAAAGTATTGAGCCGCTCAGGACGATTAAGGGTTAAAACGGCAACCTTATCTTTTACATCAAACAAAACCGTGCTCATTTTTCCTCCCGCTTTACATATTTCGTCTGTAGCTTCCGCCCACCTCAAAAAGCGTATGCGTAATCTCGCCGAGGCTGGCAACCCTAACTGTTCTCATTAGCTCCTCAAAGCTGTTTTTGCCATTGAGTATAACATTCTTTAATCTTTTCAATGCAACCGGTGACTCGTCCTTGTGAGCCTGTTTGAATATTTTAAGATTCTCAAGGCAGGATTGTTTTTCCTGCTCAGTTGAACGTATAAGTTCATTTGGCACCGATACCGGTTTATCGGAGAGAAAATAGTTCACTCCGGTTATTGGCAGCTCTCCGCTCTGCTTTTTCTCCTCATAATAAAGCGATTCACCCTGAATCTTTGCGCGTTGATAGCCTGTTTCCATAGCTCCCAGCACACCGCCTCTTTGATTAATCGCCTCAAATTCCTTCAGCGTAGCATAGAGAACATCGAAAAATAGCTTATTTATAATAAACGAACCTGAATTCGGATTTTCATTCTTCATCATACCGAACTCTTTATTGATGATAAGCTGAATCGCCAGCGCGCGTCTTACCGATTCCTCGGTTGGGGTTGTTATCGCCTCATCATAGGCGTTTGTATGAAGAGAGTTGCAGTTATCCGCTATCCCCAGAAGCGCCTGAAGGGTAGTTCTTATGTCGTTAAACTGAATCTCCTGCTCATGAAGCGATCTTCCAGAGGTCTGTATATGATATTTGAGCTTTTGGCTTCGCTCTGATGCGCCGTAGTAATATTTCATCGCCACTGCCCAGATAAACCGCGCCACTCTTCCGATTACCGAATATTCCGCATCCATACCGTTTGAAAAGAAAAACGAAAGATTACGCGCGAATTTATCGACACTCATCCCTCTTGCGATATAACTTTCAACATAGGTAAAGCCGTTTGCAAGGGTAAGGGCAAGCTGGGTTATCGGGTTTGCGCCGGCTTCGGCAATATGATAGCCTGATATCGAGACTGAATAATAATTTCTCACATCATGCTTTATAAAATATTCCTGAATATCTGTCATCAGCCTTAAAGAAAAATCGGTGGAAAAAAGACAGGTGTTTTGAGCCTGGTCTTCTTTGAGAATATCAGCCTGAACGGTGCCCCTTACGGTTCGAAGCGTCTGCTCGGCTATTTCAGATCGCTCCTGCTCGTTTGGCTCTCTGCCGTTTTGTCGTTTAAATTTCTCTATATTCTGG
>JALWSW010000146.1 GCA_027080125.1 Campylobacterales bacterium
ACCCAGCAGATTCCGGAATTTGACAGACACTCATACAGCAAAGATTATCTTGAAAGCAGGCTGATGGTGCTTTTGGCAGGAAGAGCGGCTGAGGAGGTAACAGGCAGCTCGATTACAACCGGTGCGGCAAACGATATAGCTCAGGCAACAAAACTTGCTGCAAATATGGTTGCCCAATGGGGTATGAGTAAATTAGGGCCGATACATTACTCTGAGGATGAAAAAAATCCGTTTTTGGGTCAGGAGCTTACTCATACAAAAACGGTAAGCGACAAAACCGCAGAGAAGATAGACAAAGAGATTTCAGGCATTATAAACGGTTCGTATCAGAAGGTTGTAAAGCTGTTAAATGATAATATCGAAAAGCTTAAACGATTGGCTGAAAGCCTGAACGAAAACGAGACACTCAACGCATCTGAGATAGATAAGATTGTCAACGGATGATAAAGTTTTACCAAACAGATGATTATAAAAAGATAAAAAAGAGGATAACGGGTATCGGAGCAGATATTGCCTCGGTCGGGCTTATGGCGCCCAAGGCAAAAACATACGCGGTTTTGCTTGAAAAGATAAAAAGCCGGGATGCAAACATTATCAAGCAGTTGATGCTCTCAGCAGGAGCCGATGCGGCTTGCGCAAAAGGGGTTATAGACTGCAGCGTCGAATATTCCGATGTTCTTCTTTTCGGAACAATCAGACAGTTGGAATATTTTACCAAAAGCGCCGCGATGCAAACATCGGTTCTGAGAAAGGCAGCCAGTGCGATAAAACGATTTATCGATTCGGTAGAAAATCCTCCCTCACTAAAATGTATCGGCGAAAATGTAACATGCCCGGCAATTATGGGCATTTTAAATGTAACTCCCGATTCTTTCTCGGACGGCGGAAAATTTTTCGATATTGCCGATGCGGTTTCTCATGCAAAAGAGATGATAAAGCAAGGAGCCGACATTATCGATATAGGAGGTGAATCAACCAGACCCGGCTCTGCAGCGGTTGATGAGGATGAGCAGATTCGGCGCACCGTACCGGTGATTGAGGCTATAAGAAAATTTTCCGATATTCCGATTTCAATTGATGCAAAAAAACAGAAGGTGATAAAAGCAGCCGTTACCGCAGGTGCAAACATAATAAACGATGTGAGCGCGGCAGGCGAGCAAGAAACAGCGGAATTTGCAGCATCAAATAATCTTCCCATCATAATTATGCATATGAAGGGAACTCCTGAGAATATGCAGAAAAATCCGTATTATGATGATACGGTTGGCGAGATTACCCGATTTCTGCAGGAAAGGATCGATTATCTTGTCAAAACAGGAGTTAAACGGGAAAACATTATAGTTGATCCCGGAATCGGATTCGGAAAGCGGCTTTCGGATAATATTGCCATAATCGAGAATCTTGAAAATCTAAAACAACTCGGTTGCCCGATTCTCATAGGACTTTCGCGAAAGCGTTTTTTGGGAGAGCTCACCGGAGATGAGGTTCAAAACAGAGAAGCTCAAACGTTGATAGCCAATTTTATCGCCGTAAATCATGGAGCCGATATAATAAGGGTTCATAATGTGGCAGATCATGTCAGGGCAAAAAAGATATACGCTGCAATAAACAATCTTAATTGAAGACGCATCTGATTCATGTAATAACACTTAATTCGGTTAAAATCGGCGAGGCAGACCGGTTGCTTGATCTATTTAGCTACAGGCATGGCAGGTTGCTCTGCACCGCAAGGGGCGCATCGAGAATGAAGAACAGGTTCGCAGAGGCATCCGAGCCGATAAGCGAAGCTAAATTCTGGGTTTCCTTTAAGGAAGGCAGAATGTCGGTTGTTGCAAAAGAGGGCGTGATAGTTGACCCGTTCAGAAAGATTCATTCCGATTTCTTCAAACTTAATCTTGCCTTTTTTATCTCCGAGATTGTCCGATTTTTTTTCAAACGCAACGACCCTGCCCCGTCGTTTTGGATTTTTTTAAGAAAATTCCTCAAAAATATGGAAGATGAGATAAATCCTCTGTTATTCGCATTCTTTTTTATAAAGACTTTGCAACACAACGGGCTGCTGGATAAGATCTGTCATATCTGCGGATTCGAAATAGACGAATCGGCTGTTTGCGAAAAAGGCGGGTTTGCGCACAAAGGTTGCTCTGTCGGAGGTTTTTATGTAGATAAAGCGGTTTTGAACCCGATTTTTTACCTTACATCGATAAAACAGGAGAAGATAAGAACCGTGCGCCTTGCTCATGATATTGAAAAAAAGGTCGCCGGAATAATGTACAAAATGCTTTTGATGCATATCGATAAACCGCTTAAAACAGCCAAATTTTGGGAAGATTATATCAGGAATCAACGGTGAGAAAAAGAAAAATAGTAGTTATTTACGGACAAACCGCATCCGGCAAAAGCGAATTGGCAATAAAGATTGCTCAAAGATTCTCAGGAGAAATCGTTTCGGCGGATTCGGTTCAGATATACAGAGGCTTTGATATCGGAAGCGCCAAGATTGAGCCTGAGAAAAGGATGGTGCCTCATCATCTGATTGATATAAAAGAGCCAGATCAGGATTACTGCGCGGCTGATTTCGCAACTGATGCTCAAAAGATTATTGAAGAAATCTTTATACGAGGCAATCTGCCGATTGTTGCAGGCGGAACAAATTTTTATATAAAAGCAGTTACCGAAGGAATAAATAATAATATGGAAATTCCATATTGGGTAAACAGGTTTGTTATAGATGCATACAGAGAAAAAAAAGACAGGCTGCAACAACTTGTCAGAATAACCGATCCTCAAAGAGCGCAAGAGTTATCGCCAAATGACACTTACCGTCTTGAAAAGGCGTTATCAGTATATCTTGCTTACGGCAAATCCATCAAAGATTTCAAAAGCTCCCTCAAACCGGCGTTCATTCCGATAAAAATCGGCATCATAACAGATAAAGAACGGTTGAAAAGGTCGATAGAGAAGCGTGTTTATAAGATGTTTTCCTCAGGTATAATCAAGGAAACCCGCGCCATTTCAAAAAAATACGGCAGTAGCGTAAAACCGCTCTCTTCAATCGGATACAAACAGGCGCTTGCGGTAATAAACGAAAAGATGACTATTGATGAAGCTATCAAAGAAGCAATAAAAGAAAGTATAAAATATGCAAAACGCCAGGCAACATGGCTTAAAAAGGAGACAGGCATTGCATTTTTCAGGGCTGATGATAATAAACTGTTTGATTATATCGAAAACGCCTTAACGAATCGGTGAATTCGGATAAAATGACGGTTGTTCAAATAGTTATTAAAGGAGGGTATTAAGACGACATTAAGCGAAGCAAAAGAAGGAGATATTCTGAAGGTAACAAAACTTCCTGAAGGATGGGGCGCAAGGCAAAAATTAAGCTCTCTATCTATAGAACTCAATTCTACAATAAAGGTAGTCCACAAAGCCGCATTCGGAGGACCGATAATTATCAAAATAGGTTCAAGCGAAGTTGCCATCGGAAGGGGCTTGTCAAAAAAGCTATTCGTTGAGATGATTAAACAATAAACTGATTTGTTTATTCCTCTTGAACAAATAAAAAGATACGGATATATTTGCTTAATAAGGATGATAGCTTTGTAGAAAAAACCAAGGAGAAAAGTTTGCATGATAAGCTGCCTCATGATGAGTTTTTTAATAAATTAATAGCAAAAGAGTATGCCAGAATTTCAGAAAAAGGGCATACCTATCTGGATTTTACCGGCGGCAACCTGTATGCCAAATCTCACCTGGAAAAGCATTACAAACTGCTTCAGCAAAATGTATTCGGAAATCCTCATTCCTCAAACCCGACATCGCAGTTTTCCACCAGATTGGTTGAGTCTTCCCGAAAAAAGGTGCTTGAATTTTTCAATGCCTACGACTATTTCTGTGTTTTCACCCAGAATGCATCAGGCGCCTTAAAAATTATAGGAGAAAGCTATCCGTTTAATAAAAAAAGCGCCCTGCTGCTGCTTTCTGATAATCACAATTCGGTTAACGGAATAAGAGAATATTGCGCTAATAAGGGGGGCTATTTTGAATACAGCCCCATTCAATATGAGGATCTTCGGATAGACAGCGATAGACTTAATTTTCTTTTGAAAAGCAGAACAGAATATAGCAACAAGCTGTTTGCTTTTCCCGCTCAATCCAATGTATCTGGCGTTAAGCATGATTTAAAATGGATAGAAAAAGCACAAAAATTGGGATGGGACGTGCTGCTTGATGCAGCGGCATTTGTTCCCACTTCAAAGCTTGATCTATCGACTATCAAGCCGGATTTCGTTTCAATCTCGTTTTATAAAATATTCGGATATCCAACCGGGGTAGGATGTCTTTTGATTAGAAAATCAAAATTTGACAAACTTGTCAAACCGTGGTTTGCCGGTGGAACGGTTACACTGGCTTCGGTCAGAACAAGACATCATTATCTGGCAAAAAATCATGAAAGATTCGAGGATGGCACTATCAATTATTTGGATATTCCCGCTGTAAAAACCGGACTTGATTACATAGAATCAATCGGAATGCAAAGAATAAACGAACGTATAACCGGATTAACCAATTATCTTGTCTCTGAGATAAGAAAGATTAGACATTCTTCAGGTAAAAAGATAGCAAAAATTTATGGTCCTGAAGACAGGAAAAATACCGGCGGGACAATAGTCGTAAATTTTTTCGATAAAAACGGCAAAATATATCCTTTTGAACAAATTGAACAAATGGCAAAGGACAAATTAATTTCGATTCGATCCGGCTGTTTTTGCAACCCCGGAATCGATGAAACAAATAATTGCCTGAGC
>JALWSW010000147.1 GCA_027080125.1 Campylobacterales bacterium
AGACAAACTGCTCAATCAATACAGAAGCAAGCCGGAACTAATCGATGCAAAAAGGATTGCACCTTTTATAGATCTGATTAAAAACCCGTTTGAAATTACAGATTTGCTGATTAGTTTGAAGCGTTTTTATGATGCAAAAATTTTGCTGATGAAGATTAAAAATAAACAAAAGCAGAAAAACAATGCAATTATTCGATTAGCTTACATTGATTTGAAGCAAAACAGAGTAAAAGAGGCTAAACGACTTATGAGCTCCATTGGCAAAAAAATCGTTCGGAAGAATGTTTTTTATTGGAATGTTCTTGCCGGTATTGCTTTTGAGGAAAAAAGGTTTAAAAGGGCTGTATTATATTACAAAAAAGCATCAAAGATTGATAAAAGCGACGAAACAAGAAGAAATTTTGCATACTCATACTATAAAACAGGCAGATTCAAGAAAGCAATAGGGGTGCTGCAAGGAAAATCGATAAGATTATCACCGATTGATTACAGAATTCTCGGAGATGCAAATTATAAACTTGGCAGATATGCCAAATCTGTGAGCTATTTCAGCAAAGCCGACAATGACGATGAATCGGATTTTTATTTTGCGGAATCGCTTTATAAATTGGGCAAAATCGACTCTGCTCTTAAAATTTTAAGAAAACTTTCATCAAAACCAGGTTTTATAGGTTCGCTTGCTGCATCTGAGATTGTTCTGATTGAATCAAAAAGAATTCTGAGAGAAGCCAGCCATTTGAAATGACAGAGTGTTGAAATTTATATAAACATTTGATAAGATACCATGATCGTTTACAGAGACGGAGGAGTTAATGGAAACTGCAGATGATGGTAGAGGTCGGGGAAATCGAGTACGTCTTGATGTCAGATTGATAAATCCTTTTATTTCAGGAACGAAAGAGGTTTTTGAAGTTATGGCAGGGTTGCCTGTGAAGCGTAAATCTCTTTCACTGAAGCAAGATTACAAAATGTTTGGCGAGGTTTCCGGTATTATGGGTTTGGCTGGAGATGCCGTAGGCTCTGTTGTTATAAGTTTTCCGAGGCAGTTGGCAGAGAGCGTGGTATCTAAATTTCTTGGAATCGAGGAAGGTGAGGATGTTACCGAGGAAGATGTCAGGGATGGCATCGGCGAAATTTTAAATATGATTTCGGGAAAGGCTAAAACATTGCTTGCCAATACGGAGTATCATTTTAGACTTTCAATACCGACAGTAATTATCGGACAGGACTATGAGATATCTCATCCGAAAGATACTCCTTGTATTGTTGTGGTATTTGAATCGATGAATTTAAAGTTTGTTTTGCAGGTGTCCCTGGCACCTCAGAAAAAACAGGAGTAGCATAATGGGACTGAAGGTGCTTATTGTAGATGATTCTTCAACAATGAGAAGAATAATAGCCAAAACATTAAAGAGTTTAGATGTTGATGAAATTCTTCAGGCTGCTGACGGCGTTGATGCAATAATGATTTTAAATGATAAAAAGGTGGATCTTGTGTTATCGGACTGGAATATGCCGCGAATGAACGGGCTCAGAATGGTAAAAAAGTTACGTGAAAACCCCGATACCGCATCTATACCGATTATAATGGTTACCACAGAAGCCGAGCGCGCCAGCGTGGTGGAGGCTATAAAGGCAGGCGCAAATAATTATCTGGCAAAACCGTTTACTCCCGATGCGCTGATAAAAAAGATAAAAGAAACCCTTCATCTATAGTCCTCAGGCAATTTTAAGGGTAAGCCTTGCGCTGCTTGGTTCTGTTACCCGGAATGATGAAAAAGCATGCAGTCTGACGAATAAGGCAATATCAGTGTTCTGCTAAGATTATCTCCAAAAGTTATCCTGCTCTTTTAATGTACTTATTTTATCACGCAGTTCTATCGCTTTCTCAAAATCAAGCTCCTTGGCTGCTCTTTTCATCTCTTTTTCAAGTTTTTTAATAATTTTTGGTATCTTTTTTAGTGATATGGTTTGCTCCGGGGGTTTGAGATAGTCAAGTTCGGATAGCTTGCCAAGCGGTCCTTCTATTGCTTTCTTTATTCCCTCCGGTGTGATATTGTGAAGTTTGTTGTATCGAATTTGTATCGTTCTTCTTCTTGCAGATTCTCGTATTGTCTCTTTCATGCTGCCGGTAAGTTTATCAGCATAAAGTATCGCTATCGAATCGATATGCCGTGCAGCTCTTCCTATTGTCTGGATAAGCGAGGTCACCGATCTTAAAAATCCTTCCTTATCGGCATCAAGAATTCCGACAAGCGATACCTCCGGAATATCAAGACCTTCTCTAAGCAGGTTCACCCCTATCAGGCAGTCGAATTTTCCCGCTCTCAGGGCTCTAATGATATCGGTTCTTTCAATTGCATCGATTTCGGAGTGAAGATATTTAACCTTCAAACCGAGTTGCTTATAGTAGCTTGAAAGATCCTCGCTCATTCTTTTTGTCAAGGTAGTCACCAGAACCCTTGACTTTCCGGCTCTTTTTTTTATTTCTCCTGCCAGATCATCGACCTGATTTTTTATCGGTCTGACATATATTTTGGGATCTGTCAAGCCGGTTGGTCTTATAAGCTGCTCAGCCGATATACCTCCGGATTTTTCAAGCTCAAATTCGGATGGAGTAGCTGAAACAAAGATTGCCTGGTTTATCTTTTTTAGAAATTCATCAAATTTCAGCGGTCTGTTATCAAGCGCCGAGGGCAAACGAAATCCGTAATCGACAAGCGTTTTTTTGCGTGAATGATCGCCGTTATACATTCCCTTTATCTGAGGAAGCGATACATGCGATTCATCGATAATCAAAAGATAATCTTCGGGAAAAAAATCAAGCAGACAATCAGGCGGCTGACCCGGTTTCTTTCCCGACAGATGGCGTGAATAGTTTTCTATCCCTTTGCAAAATCCGATTTGCTCAAGCATCTCGAGGTCAAATTCGGTTCTCTGGCGTATCCGCTCCTGCTCAAGCGGCATATTTGCCTTTCTGAAAAAACCGATTCGCTCTTCCAACTCTTCTTTGATTGATGCTATCGCTCTTTTCATATTGTTTCTGGTTGTAACATAATGGCTTGCCGGATAGATTGTTGCAATCGTAAGATCTGCGGTTTTTTTTCCGGTAATAGGGTCAAACAGATAAATTTCTTCTACTCTGTCATATTCATCCAGAACGATTCTTGTCGCTTTTTCGTTTTCATCAGGAGGAAAAATATCGATCAGCTCTCCGGTGCTTCTGAATGTGCCACGCTCAAATGATATCTGATTTCTTTTGTATTGAATTTCTGCAAGTCTGCCGTAGAGCTCCTCCGGGTCGATCTGCTCACCTTTGATGATTTCTACTTTCATCTGGCTATAGTTTGCTTTATCGCCTATACCGTAGATAGCCGATACCGAGGCTACGATTATAACATCTCTTCTTTCTATAAGGGCTTTCGTGGCAAAATGCCTTAACCGTTCGATTTCACTGTTTCTGCTTGTTTCCTTGTCGATATAGGTGTCGGTTCTGGGAATATAGCTTTCGGGCTGATAATAATCGTAGTAACTTATGAAATAACCGACACCGTTTTCCGGGAAAAACCGCTTGAATTCGTTGTAAAGCTGAGCAGCAAGGGTTTTGTTGTGAGACATAACAAGAACAGGTTTATTGACTCTGCTTATGACATTTGCCATAGTAAAGGTTTTACCCGAGCCTGTTACACCCAGCAGTGTTTGATATTTTTTGCCGGCTCTTATGCCGGTGACAAGTCTATCTATAGCCTCAGGCTGGTCTCCGGTGGGAGAAAATTCGCTGATGAGCTTAAACATATATTGCTTTTAGCTCGCTGAGTGTTTTTGCTGAGAATGTCGGAATTTCGTTTTGGCATCCGGTTTCTACAAATCCCGGTTTTTTTGTGAAAAAAAGCCTGAAACCGGTCGATTGTGCGATTTTAATCGATTCGGAAGAATACTCTCCAAATGGCCAGAAAAGCGCATAGACGTTGTGTTTTATTTCGGTTTGAAGCTCTCCTTTTGCAGCCAAAAGACGATTTCTTACACGTAATCTGTATTGCTCGTCCGTTTCAAACCGACCATACGGCGCATCCGGCAAAAGCCTTTTCAGCTCATCCTGCCAGTTCTCTTTTTCAAAAAACCGCGTATAACCGTTTGCAAGCAGATATTTATGCAACAGATCGTTAATCTTTCTATCAGGAATAAACGCTCGGTTTGCAAGAAGCGAGCCTTCTTTAAAATGCATTGCGCCCAAACGGTCATCAGCGTCAAGTGGATGCGATTCGGTTGTTATAAATCCGTCGATTTTGCTATCGATAAAGCCTTTTCTGTTGAATTTGCCTGCAGATTGACATAGAAAATTTTTATTTGACATTGTTCTTACTTCAAACCAGGAAAGTCGTGCTCTTTTAATAATCGTTTTTTCCTCAAATATTGTTTTTATCGGTGCGGTAAGTCTTCTCAAACGCCTGTAATCGATCTTCGGAATATCTTTGCTTGAGAAGCCGGCAAACTCATCCTCTTCAATCTCCCAACTATCTATAAAACATACTGCCGGAACATTGTATTTTTCAAGAATCGGATTAATCCATACCCAGCTATCAAGATGAGCGCTGGTAATAGCGATAAGAGCGGCATTTTCGAGCCTTAGATTACCGTTTATATAACTTTCCAGTTCGCTAAGAGTGATAATTTTTGTGTTGTTTTCAATTAACCAGTTTATCTGTTTTTCAAATGTTATCTCTGTAGGTGTATCCTCAGGAGAGATATTTCCGTATCGCAGAACAGCTACCTTTCCCATCTAACTTAGCGCC
>JALWSW010000148.1 GCA_027080125.1 Campylobacterales bacterium
TATATCCGGATTTCTGACGCTTTTTATTCGATGGCCGATTCCGGGTATATGAATCTTCTCTATATTTTTCACATATTCAACAAAATCCGACGGATCAATGCCTTCCTCCGATCCTTTCTTGAAATGCCTTGCCGCTCCGTCAATAGCTCCGCCGAAGCGAGGACCTATGGTTAGCAAGCCTGCCACAAGCGAGGATACAATGTCCTTGCCCGCTCTTGCGGCAATTTTGCTGGTGACCGCTCCTGAAACCGCCGGTCCATGATCAGCGACAATTCTGATAACCAGATCAATAAAGTTTGATGCCCAGGCGGGAAGTCTCTTTTTCAGCCACAGCATACTTATCACATCGGCAATGCTGTAACCGTTGTTTATAACATCGGTTATGGGGACTCCGTTATAGCAGATCTCCTCTCCTCTGTCATCTGAGATAGTGCAGATAAAGTTGGTAGGCATCCTTATTTCGCCAAGCTTTTCTGCGGTCTGACAATCAAGCGGCATCTTGTTTATGCGAGGTTCGTGAACCGGTTTGATTTTGCCTTCCGATCTAAGCTTTTTATAAACCGAACCGATAATATCAGGCAAATCATAAAAAGAACCAGGGACAATCGCTCCGGCTTCTTTTAACGCCCTGTTTTTGACATCTGAGGTTTCTCTATCCATACCGGCTTTAGCTCCGGCATGACCAAATTGAACCTCATCGGCAAAATATTTTGAAACCGTTCCGATGCACCAGGCTATAAGCGGTTTTTTTATGACTCCTTTTTTTAAGGCATCAACTACCTGATATTCAAATTCTCCTCCTATCTCTCCAAGCATCACGCTAAATTTTATCCGGTCGTCCTTTTCATATCTCAAAAGATGATCCAAAAATGTAGAGCCCGGATAGCGGTCTCCTCCTATGGCAACGCCTTCTGCTATACCGTCGGCATTTTTTGCCATCATATTGGACAATTCGTTGAATAATCCGCCTGATCTGGTAACAAGCCCGACGCTGCCGGGTCTGTAGAGTTTTGAAGATATGATATTTTCTATCGTTCCGCCTGCATTTCCGATTCTCAGCGCCCCTGCGGCTATACCGCCTACGGTAGCCGGTCCTATTACAAGCTTTCCCTCTTTTTTAAGTTTGTGCGCAAGATATCTGGAATGGCGCTCAGGTATCCCTTCTGCGGTAATATCAATCACCTTTATGGAAGGTATGTCAACAGTTTCAAGCGCAACCTGGTATGCAGTTCTAAAGGAGGCAAAATTTATCAAAACCGACGCATCAGGAAATGCCTTGGCTGCGGCTTTTGTATTTCGATATATAGGGATTATAAACTCATCCTGACCATACATAAATTTTTCGAATTTTCTGTTGCCTGTCGGAACAACAATAGCCACTATACTCGGCTTTCTGCCTATCAGATAATCATAATCAAGCATTCTTTGAATGGCTGTATTGTTAAGATTCCAGAATATAGCGGTTGTTTCCTTTGAAAATATGTTATTTCTCATCTTAATCCTCAAATTGTGATAATGCTGTTTTTATGGTTGATGTCATTGGATGCTCTGATCCAAACACCTGTATCGGGATTCCCAACGATTCGACTGCCGCTTTTAATTTGGCAAGCCCTTCCTTATAGTTAGGACCGCCTCTTCTTACGAATATCTTTGTGTTGACGGATTTCAGCTTGTCAGAATAGTTCTGTATCGCGTCGATAATTCCGTCAAATGTCTTGGATATGTCGGTAAAATTGGCAATCGCTCCACCTATTATCAGAATTTTTGATTTATGCCGCTTGCTTTTTTCCCTTGTCATAAGATCGAGAATTGTTGAAGCATATTCGGCAGTTTCACTTCTTGTGGGGTTGCCGGAATATTCTCCATAATTGGCAATCTCTTGTGAATAGCCAAAATCGGCAATCGTATCAGCATATACCACCGAAGCTCCACCTCCGGCAACCATCGTCCAGACATCTCCATCAGGATTAAGAATCGTAAGCTTTAAAGAAGCTCCGGAATTCTCATCCATTTTTTTGATTTTTATCTCCTCGTCAGTCAGCTCTCTTCCAAACCCAACCGGAAATTCAACATCACCCCATTTTTTCCCAACAAGAAACTGAGCGGTATCATCAATTTTTGCCACACAATCGAGAGGAAACACGGCACTACCCGACATAGCAAGCGGGTTAATCTCAAGATATGTAAAATGCAGATCTCTGAAAAACCTATAAAGTCTCGTTGTAAAATCGCCAAATTTAGCCCGATTTTTCATATCCCGCGGCATATTCTCATAAATAATCTTTTCTGCCTCATCGGAAATTGCGGTAGCCGGAATAAATATTTCGCTTACCAAATCCCAATTATCTTCGATATCGATTCCTCCATGGCTTGATATATAGATTGTGTCAGCATCATAACCCATTGTAATGGCAATAAAGTATTCCTCTTCATGTGGTACAAACGGCTCCACTATAAAATGCGTCAGGTGACCGGAATGTCCCTTTATCTCAATCGATTTGGAGCGTTTTTCAGCTATCCATTCCTTTACATCCTCCCAGCTTACATCGCCAGATTTTTCTTTTTTATACAAAACCAAGCCCAAAACGCCTCTTTTTCCGAAAAGCATATCAGGCTTTACAACAAGCGGCATCTCCTTTAACCAACCGCAGCTTTTTTCCATCTTGCCAAAATCGGTTTTGGGAGCGATTTTGACCGACCTAAAATCATAGATAAACGATTCTCCAAAATAATCATGCCAATTGTTCGATAAAATACGTTTTGCGTCAAACTCCCTAATAGCCCGTCGAGCCATCTCCTACCCCCATATTCATAAAACTAAAAATGCCAAAATCTTTCCGAAACGACAAGATAATAAAATGCAAAAGACCCATAATCTATCCCCCCTTTTTTTGATACGGGAGGTAGTGTAACGCCAAAAACCAAAAATGTCAAACTATAATTTATAGTATTTAATAACTTAAAAAAAGTTACAACTTAATTAACATATCATCTATGGGGATTCGGCTGTTGGTTTTTGGGTTTGGCAGGAATTAGAAAGGAATTGATTTACAAAGCGTTTCTTCTGCGATATTGCAAGGTTTTTCCGCACAATTTTGCGGCTTGAAAGTCCGCATAGCCTTTTTATACATCAACTTCTATTATTTTACTTGTGTCAATTCCCAAAATATCAACCACTTTTACCATTATTTTATATTTTCCTTTCTTTTCGTATTCGTGTGGGGCGCTTGTAAATTCCAATTCCTGATTTTTCTTTGTGCGGAAACTTTGCCATTCGTTTTCAAACAGATAATTTCCAGTCCATTTTTCTTCTATTTCGCCCTTTTCATTGTGAATACGAATAATCTCTTTTTTGTCTTCGTAATTAAAATCTATTGCCCAGTAATCTATCCAGTCATACCAATTTTCTGTTAGAATTTCTCTGCTGATGACCCCGTTTTTGTCTTTGGTTATTTTAACGATTTGCCCGCCTTCAATCACTACTTTACTGCCTTTACGCATTTTTGCCTGAATATCCTCAATATCGTCTTGTGTGTAATGCGTAACAAAATCGGTGAGTTCTATTTTTATGGTTTTTTCGGCGACTTTATGCACTTTGGCGTTTAAATAAGCCACGTCGTAGAATTTTACCTGTCCTTTTTCTACGGCACGCTTGTCGAAAACATCTCGCGGAATGTATTTCAGAGTTATTGCAACGCCTTTTTCTTTGAGTTCTTGAATAAACTGCGGTGTCAGTCCCATTTCAAATTCAAAGCCCAGAACATCTACGCGGGTGTAAAGTTTTTGACGACACTCTTCGAAAATTTCGAGCAAACGGCTTTGTGTTACAGGCACGTCCAAAGGTCCTACGTGAACAAACCTGCCTGCCTTACTGCCGTGCAATGTTTTGTGCCCTTCTATGCGTTTTGCCTTGTAGGCTTCGAGAATGAGATTTACATAAATTTCCTCTTTTTTCTCCAATTGACCGTTAGTCAGGTCGTCCATAAAAAATTGTCGTTCGTATTTGCCAAGGTTTAGCACCTCAAAGGCACGGTAATCTTTGCCCGCTTTTTGCAATTGCCTTTGAACGCCTATCATTCTTTTTCTTGTAGTGTGTATGGCAAAACGCCCCAAGTCCGTAGCTATCCATTTCCGCCCGAGTTTTTCTGCAACCGCCGCCGTAGTTCCGCTGCCGCAAAAGAAATCCGCTACTAAATCGCCTTCATTACTGCTCGCTTTTATGATGCGCTCTAATAGAGCTTCGGGTTTTTGGGTGGGGTAATCGAGTCGTTCATTTGCCATTGGATTTACAATTGGAATATCAGTCCAAACATTTTGAACCATCTGTCCTTTATATGTGTCAGCATATATTTTTCTATAAATTCTGGCATTAGGGTTGTCTGGCATTACGAGTTCATTATTTTTATACATTTCTTCCATTCGTTCTTTGCTATATAGCCAACCTGTCTTTGGAGGCTTTATTCCATGAAACTCATATTGTAAATTAGGACGGACTAATGGATTGACTAATGGAGATTTCATATATTTTCTTCCATCTCCATCATCAAATCTAAAACGTTCCTTTATATATTTTTGGGTATTTTCATCATTTTTAGAATAAATTGGATTGAAAATTTTTCTTTTTGATTTACTATAAAATAATATAGTATCATTGACAATCCCAAATTGGTCTGTTGACCATGCTTGTGCTTGTTTTCTTCTCCAAATAATCTCATTTACAAAATTATCCTTTCCAAAAATATCATCAAGTAAAAGTTTCAGATAAGCGCTTACGCGATAATCCACGTGCACATAAATACTGCCGTCATCAGCCAAAAGATTATGCATCAATTTTAAGCGTTCATACATCATAGTAAGGTAAGAAGAGATACCTTTGCCCCAAGTATCACGGTAGGCAATTTCTTCAATAATGCTTTGCTTTTTTTCGGCGGTTTCTCCATTTATTTCAATGGTAAAACCAAAATCGGCGCCTACGGCAAAGGGCGGGTCGATGTATATAAGTTTTATACCGCCTTGTTTTTCAATTTCTTCGCGAAAAGGACCATTCGCAAGCGAAGAGAGAATAAGTTTATTGTCGCCCCAAATGAGTTTGTTAGTCCAGCCTTTAAGCTGTCTGCCGCGAGTATCAAACAGTGTGGGTGTGGCTTCAACATCTTTTCTCGGTTCATCAATTTGTTCTATGCTGTGAAAAGGCAGGGCAATATTCGTAACATCTTCTTTACGTCCGTTCCAAAACAGAAAAACATCTTCTTCGTCGGCAAAGAGTTTGTAAATATCCTCTTTTGGCAGTTTTTCACCCTTTTTAATTAGTTCTATTATTCTGTTTTTGTCTTTTTCGGTTAAATTCATTGTTTATCCTTTTTTAAAATTTACTTGTTAAACATCTCTGTTCCCTACAATTTGAACTTGTAAGAATTCCTTACAAGTTGCCTCTTCGGTTAATTCACCTTCGGCATAAATATTTTTCAGGTGCATTGTAATATTTTGCGGTTTCACCTGAAACAGATCCGCCATAGTTTTTTGCGTAAGCCAAACGGTTTCGTCTTGAAAACGAACATCAATTTTGGTTTCGCCGTTTTCGGTTTGATATATCAAAAATTGAGAATTATTTACGGGTAAATTATCCATTATTACCAATTTTAAAAATTTTAATTACATCGGCAAATGACTTTAAGTCGTTTTTTATTTCGTCCCATTTTTCTTGTTTAATATAAATAGGGGTATAGGTATATTTCTTTTGTCCTTTGTTTACATCGTTACACCATTGAGCAAGTCGTTTTATTTTACGCACATCGTCCAAATCTTCGCGCCCTTTTGTTTCTACTATAAAAAAAGTGTTTTCATCTGTTTTTACAAAAAAATCAGGATAATACTCTCTGATATTTCCGTTTTCAGCTTGATATTCAATTTTAAAGTTAATACCGCCTTCTCCCATTGTATTTTTAGCAAAAGCAATAACATCATTAAAACGATTCTCTAAAAAAGATGCAAATTCCAATTCAAAAGGATTATCCCCGATTATTTTATTAAACACCGATTTTTTCGGCAACAAAAAAGCTTGATTGGGTGCAACTTTGGATTTAGCTGTTTTAAGTGAGATATAATTTTTTATTTCTGCTGTTCCTTTGTCACTTACAGTGAGTTGGTCTATTGCTTTTTTAAAAGTGGATTTCAGAATTTCTTTTGTTTCAATTACCGACAAATTCCGTAAAGTTTGCGGGTCGGATAGTTCCACTTCTTTTCCGAATAGTTTGTATTTAACAAAACTTTCAACTTTTGGATAAAGTATATTAAAACCACTTATCAAACGGCTTTCTTTAAGAATGACGGAAGTAAAAAATGCGATAATATTTCTATAATCGGGGATTGTATCGTTAAGTATTGTTTTATGGGAAAAACCACCCTCAATATCAGTGAAAATTATTTCTTTTAGTTCATTGTTTTTAAATTTTTTAAAAGTTGCAGTTTTAAATTTCAGATTGTTAACATCAATTAATTCAAGATTTTTAAATTCGCGATATATTCTTGGGCTTAATTGCGGAATGGGAATATCCAATTCATTAAGATTTTTATTTGGATTATCCTTGTCAACCTCAATAATAACCGGTGTTTTCCCTTTTGAACCTTTACCCATCGGACTGTATTGAAATTCAACACCTTCTGTTTTAAGACTTTCGACAAATTCCAAAAATGCAGGTGTCCCTACAACTACAAGCTTTTCAGGCGTATCAAAACCAAACATTTTTCGCAAACCTCTACCGATAGCTTGTTCGGGCAAAATTTTAGAATCTGCTCTAAAAGGTCTCAATCCGACAATAGTCGTAACATTCCGCACATCCCAGCCTTCACGAAGCATCAAAACCGAAACAACAGCTTTGTAAGGTGAATTGTCTTTATCAATTTCGTCGGCGGCTTTACGCAGTTTTTCCAGCTCTTCTTTATCTTTTTTGCTCGAAGCGCTTTCTTTTATTTCACCGGATTTATTTGTATGAATTGTTAAAACGGCATTTTTAAGTTTTGGATATGTGTTTTCTAAAAATTCAGCGGCTTTGTCTGCCTCTTTTGTGCTCATAGTCATAATAAACAAAATTGGCACTTTATGACTTTTTAGTTCTTCATATTGTTTTTCCCATTCCAAATATCCCAAATGAATATAATCTCTGTATCTTTCTATAAAATCATTCGATTCTTTTTCTTGAATTTTTTGTCTTGAAACTTCATCAGGCAAAACAGGCAATTTAACAACATTCTGTTTTATTGCTTCAACGAGCGGATAATCACAAATTGTTTGAACAAATATTGCCCCGTTGTTATGTTTTGGCGTTGCTGAAAAATCAGTTTGCAACGAAATTCCTGTTCCGTTTTTAAATTTTAATTTGTTACTTATATCTTCAATGCTTTTGAACCAAGCCAAAGAGCTATCGTGAATGTGATGCGCTTCATCATTCAAAACAACCAAATCTTTAATTTTATCGCTTCTTAATATTTTCCCAAGGTCTAAACCTTTTGAAGTATCTGCATCCGGTTTTGGTTTTGCTCCAAGAAAAATATCTTCAAATGTTTGCTCTGGATTTTCATATAAAAAAACTCTGTGAATGTTTGTAAGAAAAATATTACCCGATTCTGTAATAGGTTTTAATGCGTCCTGAATATGCAAAGTAAGTTGAAAATCATTTTTCCAGTTTTTATCGTCAAAACCGTTATCGGGAATAAACGGTTCTTCAAAAAACATTTTCAGTCCGTCAAAATCTTTTCTTAAACGGTTAAGAACAATAATGTTGGGTGCAACAACCAAAAAGTTTTTTGATAAAGAGCTTTCAGGTTCATAAAGTTTATGAAAATAACTCCAAACAAGGGTTAAAGCCATCACTTTTGTTTTTCCTGCACCGGTTGCCATTTTAATCACATATCTTGTCCAATTTTCATCAAACATTCCCGTGCTTACTCGCCCTGACGAATCAAAACGCATTAATTCGTATTTATCTCGTGCTTTGGCTACCTCATAAAGGTAAATTATTGATTCAACGGCTTCTCTTTGCGAAAAGAAAAAACTAAATCTTTTTTGTCCGAGGAAATGTTCTTGATTAAACCAAAAGTTCATTAATGATTTTGATGTTTCTGAAGCACCGTCATAATTATTATCCCGCCAATGGGCAACCGCTTTTCTTATTTTGTAAACCAGTGGCGGCAATAATTTTTCATAAGCATTTTGAAACATATCCATTTGTTCTTGTGTCGGTGCCCATCTTTCATTGGGCTGCATTATTTTGAACGGGTCTGAAAATTTCATATTATTTCCTTTTTTCTTTATGCTTTATCGTTAATCTGCAGACAAGAAATAATGCCCTTGTATCCTATCTTTATGCAACAGTACAAAGTCATTTTAATTGGAAATTTGTTGAAAAACAAGAATCGAATCAAACACTGAAAATTATACGGATAGCTTATTATGTTATGTTAACAAAATAATCTGCTTGCAGCTATGGAAAAATGCTGCAACATCATCAAATATTTATCTATCCTATAACCATAATTGATAAATATTTAAACGGCAAAGGGGAATTTAGCTTTGCCAAATTCCCCTTTTTATCAAATTATCTGTAATCAGCTTGCCAAAAGCCTGTCTATTTTGGCTCTGTCAAAGCCTACAACCGGTCTTGAACCGATCAGGATAACCGGAACCCCCGATTGTCCTGAAATTCTTACCATATCGTTTGCAGCATTCTGGTCTCTTGAAACATCAATCTTTTTGAATTTGACATTCTTTTCCCGCAAATATTGCTCCGCTCTCTTGCACCAAGGGCAAGTCGGCGTTGAAAACAATACAACCCTTTTTCCACTCATTTTTTCCTCCATTCTATTTATAGCTGCTTTAATATAGAGAGTATAATAATATCAAGATGAAGATTTTCAAGTGATTAAAACTGTCAAACGAGTAACCAATATTGACATTCAAATCTTAAATTATAATATTTTTCAGATGAGCAACAAACAAGGCAAAGACGCTGCGGTTAGATTTGCCGTTCGCGTGAAAGCCAACGCAAAAAAGATTGCTATTGAAAAGGAAAACGGAAATATTAAAATATCGCTTACCGCATCCCCGCATAAGGGGCTTGCAAATCGCCAGCTCATTGAAATAATCTCAAAAGAGCTTAAAATTGCTAAAAGCTGTATAAATGTTGTAAAAGGCTTGAAAAGTCATAATAAACTGATAGAAATAAGAGATATTGATTTGGAAAAGATAAATAATTGGATGGAGGGAATCTGATGCCTATATACAAGTATGGATGTGAAAGCTGCGGATACGAATTTGAAGAGCTGCAGAAAATCAGCGATAAACCGATAGAGAAATGTCCAAAATGCTCCGGCAAGGTAAGAAAGAAGGTTACGCACTCCTCTTTTATACTGAAGGGAAGCGGGTGGTATGCAACCGATTATGCAAACAACTCAACAAATCTTAATGACAAAAACAAGGCTCCTAAATGCGCATGCAGTGCAAAGAAAGATGATTCTGCCAAAGGCAAAGACGGGAAGGCGGCGTAAATGGAAAAAACACTCGGAATTGTTAAGCCTGATGCGGTAAAAGCCGGCAGGAGCGGAAAAATAATTGATATTATAGAAAATGCAGGATTAAAGATTATTGCTATGAAGAAAATCTCTCTTTCAAAGGAACAGGCAAAACAGTTCTACGAGGTTCACAAGGATAAACCGTTTTATGAAAGCCTAACCGAGTTTATGTCAAGCGGGAAGATTATAGTTATGGCTATAGAAGGTGAAAATGCAATAGCAAAATACAGACAGATTATGGGTGCAACCGATCCTGCAAAGGCAGAAAAAGGCACAATAAGAAATCTTTATGGCACAAATATTGAACATAACGCTGTTCACGGCTCTGATGCACCTGAAACTGCAAAAGAGGAATTGGCATTTTTCTTTTCAAAGTATGAACTACTTTAAAACAGATCTGATTTGCAGTAGAGAAAAAATATTTCCTCTTGACAAAAGATTTTTTCTGTGTATCAATTCGTGGTTACTGAAACTTAAAAAAAGAGGTTAAAATGGCTTTACCAAAAAGACGTCATTACAAGGCTAGATCCAAAAAGAGAAGGGCAAACTGGAAGGTGGCTGCCCCAAACATCGTGGCTTGCCACAACTGTCATGAACCAAAGCTTGCCCATCATGTATGCCCAAGCTGCGGCTACTACAAAAACGAAAAGGTCATCGAGGTTTCTCCGTAGTGTGGATTGCCGTTGATGCTATGGGGGGCGACAAGGCTCCCGGAGAGGTTGTTCTGGGTGCAGTGGAAGCGGTCAGGGAATTCAAAAACAATATTCTACTGGTTGGAAAAAAGAAACAGGTTCTGAAGGAACTCGAAAGATATCAATATCCATCAGAAAGAATAGAGGTTGTTGATGCTGAGAGTGTCGTTTCTATGGACGACCATCCTACCGTCGTATTCAAATCCAAAAGATTAAGCTCAATCGCAAAATGTGTTGAACTTGTAAAAAATAAGGTTGCTTCGGCTTTCGTATCTGCAGGTAACTCCGGAGCCGTTATGGCAGCCTCGGTAATGCATCTGAAACGTTTGGATGGGGTTGCGCGACCTGCAATAGGCGCCATTCTCCCAACAAAAAAAAATCCTGTCGTGGTTGTGGATGCAGGTGCAAATGTTGACTGCAAGCCAGGGTATCTTCTTCAGTTTGGAATTATGGGCACAGCTTATATGAAAAATGCCCTGAAGGTAATCAACCCGAAGGTCGGGCTTTTAAGCAACGGCGAAGAAGCCGGAAAAGGAAACGAGCTTACCCGCAAGGCATTTGATCTGCTTGCAAAATCTGACTTAAACTTTATCGGAAATGTTGAGGGAAGAGAGGTTTTTCAGGGTAAATGCGACGTTCTTGTATGCGACGGATTTTCAGGCAATATTCTTTTAAAATCGAGCGAAGGAGCTGCGGAGGCAATCGGTTATTTCCTCAAAAAGGAAATGACAAGAAGCCTTTGGTATAAAATAGGATATCTGTTTAACAAACCCGCTTTTAAGCGTCTTAAAACCAAAATAGGATATGAATATTTCGGAGGCGCACCGCTTCTTGGCATCAAAGGAATAGGTATA
The DNA here is from genome assembly GCA_027080125.1 of Campylobacterales bacterium. Lineage (GTDB taxonomy): Bacteria > Campylobacterota_A > Desulfurellia > JAADFJ01 > JAADFJ01 > JAADFJ01. Next base: position 11,114 of record JALWSW010000148.1, read on the forward strand.
ATAGGTCACGGGCGCAGCAAAGCCGAGGCGGTAAAAAATTCCATAAGGGTCGCTGCGGAACTGATAAAAAACCGAATGAACACACTCATCGAAACAGAGATACAAAAATATATGCTCAAGGGACAATCTGGTGTATAAAGCCAGAATCATAGCTACCGGCGGCTATCTTCCGGAACGCATCTTAACAAACCATGATCTTGAAAAGATGATGGACACCTCCGATGAATGGATACAGAAGCGAACCGGAATAAAAGAACGCCATATTGCCGCTGATAATCAGGTTACCTCCGATCTTGCATGCGAGGCAAGCAAGCAAGCATTAAAAAGAGCCGGAATTACAGCAGATAAACTTGATATGATAATTGTAGGCACCTGCACACCTGATATGACGCTTCCGGCTGTGGCTTTGCATCTTCAAAGAAAACTCGGAGCAGGCAAAGCAGGATGTGCGGCAGTCGATATGAATGCGGCATGCTCGGGTTTCCTTTATTCAATGGCAACAGCAAACGCATATATAAAATCCGGTATGGCAAAAAATATACTCGTTGTAGGCGTTGAAACACTTTCAAGAATCGTAAATTGGGATGATAGAAGCACGGCTGTGATATTCGGCGACGGAGCCGGAGCGGCCATACTCACCCAAGATAGCGGAAAGCGTGGCATTATAGCCTCAGAACTTCATGCCGACGGGGATTATGCCTACCTTATGATTGCTCCTGGAAACGGAACTTTTCATGCCCCTACCGGTAACTATACGAAAATACATATGGAAGGGCATGATACATTCAAAATTGCTGTAAGACATCTTGAGAACGTCAGCAGGTCTGTTCTTGAAAAAGCAGGAGTAAAGCCGGAAGAGATAGATGTTGTGGTGCCTCATCAGGCAAATGTGAGAATTATCGGATCGGTTGCAAAACGATTGGATATACCTATGGAAAAATGTATTCTGACTATAGATCATCACGGCAATACTGCCGGTGCTTCAATACCGCTTGCGCTAAACGAAGCGGTGGAAAACGGCAGAATAACCGATGGAGACATGATACTTTTTAATGCCTTTGGGGCAAGTATAACCTGGGGCTCTATGTTGGTGAGATGGTGAAAGCGTTACATACCGAAATCTGTGATATTTTGGGAATCAGATACCCTATATTTCAGGGAGCAATGGCATGGGTTTCGGATGAGTTTCTTGTAAGTGCGGTTTCTGAAGCTGGCGGTTTAGGTATTATCGCATCCGGAAATGCGCCCGGCGATTGGGTTGAGCAGCGTATAATTGAAACCGAAAAAAGAACAAAAAAGCCGTTTGGGGTCAATGTTATGCTTCTTTCTCCTTTTGTTGAAGATGTAATAGAGGCAATATTAAGGCATGATTCGGTTAAGGTTGTAACGACTGGAGCCGGAAATCCGGGCAAATATATGGAAAAATTTAAAAGTAGAGGAATAAAGGTAATACCTGTTGTGGCTTCTGTGGCGCTTGCAAAAAGAATGGAAAGAATAGGCGCTGATGCAATGATAGCAGAGGGCAACGAATCTGGTGGACATGTAGGACAGCTCAACAGTATGCCGCTTGTTCCTCAGATAGTTGATGCAGTATCGGTTCCAATAATAGCCGCAGGCGGAATAGCCGACGGCAGAGGCATTGTTGCAGCCATGGCTCTGGGGGCAAAAGGTGTTCAGATGGGAACCAGATTTATAGCTTCGACCGAATGCAACATATCGGATGAATACAAACAAAAAATAATATCTGCAAACGACCGCTCGACTGTTGTTACAGGCAATGCAACCGGGCATCCTGTCAGAGTTGCAAAAAACAGACTTGCAAGAGAGTTTATGAAACTGGAAGCTGAAGGTGCAACCAAAGAGCAACTCGAGGAGTTTGGAAGAGGCAAGCTACAATTGGCAGCCAAAGAGGGAGATGTTCAAAACGGCTCTGTGATGATGGGTCAATGCGCAGGAATGATTAATGAGATCAAACCCGTGAAAGCGATTATCTCCGATATTATAAAACAGGCGGAAGAGAAGGTCAAAGAACTTTGCAATCAAGCGCTGTAAACATGGGTAATGTTTTGCTGTTTCCCGGTCAGGGCTCCCAGTTCGTAGGAATGGGAGAGGATATTATAAGAGAATTTCCCGAAGTTGATGCTCTTTATCAGGAGGCTTCCGATACCTTAAACCTCAATCTGAAAGAGTTGATTTTAAAAGGACCTTCGGACAAATTAACAATGACTGAAAATGCTCAACCAGCAATACTCACGACAAGCTACGCAATCTGGTCGGTGATAGCTTCCAGATGTGACATTCTCCCCGCTGCAGCGTTGGGACATAGTCTCGGAGAGTATTCGGCTCTGGTTGCCTCAGGTGCAATCGAATTTGCCGATGCGGTTAAGCTTACTCATCTGAGAGGAAAATTTATGCAGGAGGCTACTCCGGTTGGTTTCGGGAAAATGGCAGCCGTGCTTGCGCCTGCAAAAGAGGTTGAACTGGAGTGTGAAAAAGTAAAGAATGCTGAAATGTATTGCGAGATAGCAAACTATAACAGTCCCAATCAGCAGGTTATCTCAGGCACTGCAGATGGAGTTGAGTATGTAAAAAACGGACTCAAGAATCGATTCAGGGTAATTGAGCTTGCCGTTTCCGCTCCGTTTCACTGCAAACTCATGAAACCGGCAAAAGAAAAACTTGCACCCTATATAGACAATATTCGTATAGCATCACCAAAGTTTCCGGTAATAGAAAACATAGCTTCCGAAATAGTGAAGACCTCGGATAATATAGCAAGCCTACTTCTGAATCAGATAACAAGTCCTGTAAAATGGATTGACAACATGCAAACGGCAAGTAAATTTTCCCAATCGATGATTGAATTCGGACCCGGACAAGTATTGTCTGCGCTTGCCAGAAGAATAGATAAAAAGATTAAGGTTCGAAATATAAAAACCGTTAGCGACATAAACAAATTTATAGAGGACTGCAATTAAATGAGATTCTTGGGCAAAACCGCTTTTGTTACAGGTGCAACAAGAGGAATAGGAAAGGCGACAGCAAAGTTGCTTCTGCAAAATGATATAAAGGTAATAATAGGCTATGCCCACAGCGACAAATTGGCTGAGGAGATTGTTAAAAATGCCTCGGAAAACGGAAAACAGGCAACTGCGGCAAAAATTGATTTATCCGATACAGCCTCGATTGAAAAATCGTTGAAGGAGCTAATTGACAAAGTAGGAACAATCGATTATCTGGTAAACAACGCCGGAATAGCCGAGGACGGCTTGCTTCTTGTCTCTTCTTCGGATAAAATCATCAGAACGATAAACACCAATCTTGTGGCAAGCATGACTGTTACAAAGTTTGTATTGAAAGGAATGATAAAAAAACGGTTTGGAAGTATAGTTAATATGAGCTCTATTGTAGGAGAAGACGGAAATGCCGGGCAGACCGCTTATGCGGCAAGCAAGGCAGGTATAATCGGTTTTACAAAGGCGCTGGCAAAAGAGGTAGCAAGTAGAAACATACGGGTAAATGCAATAGCTCCGGGATTTATCCAGACCGATATGACCGGCGTGCTTTCTGAAAATGATAAAAATAAAATAGCAAATAGAATTCCGCTGAACAGACTTGGCAAGCCTGAGGATGTTGCCAATCTGGCTCTGTTTCTGCTTTCTGAGGAAGCAAACTACATAACCGGCGATACTATAAGAATAGATGGCGGGTTACATTTATAAAAGGAGGAGATAATGAGTTTGGAAAAGGATGTAATAGCGATTATTGTTGATCAACTTGGCGTTAGTGAATCGGAGGTAACAAAGGAATCAAGATTTATTGAGGATTTAGGGGCAGACTCCCTTGATACCGTTGAACTCGTGATGGCTTTTGAGGAAAAGTTCGGAATTTCGATACCTGATTCGGATGCCGAGAAGATTAAAACCGTTCAGAATGCAATAGATTATATCAACGAACATAAGGCTTAAGGAAAAAGATTGAGGCGTGTTGTAATTACAGGTGTAGGAGCGATTACACCTATCGGAAACGACGCAAAAAAAAGCTTCGAAAATCTGATAAATGGCGTATCGGGGGTCTCAAAGATTACGCGGTTTGATACCACCGATTTCAAGTGCAAGATTGCTGCAGAGGTAAAAAATTTTACGCTTGAGTGCGTTGAAAAAAAAGAACTCAAAAAGATGGATCTTTTTGTCCAATATGCCCTTGCCGCATCGGTTGAGGCATGGGAGGATTCTGGTATAACCGATTATTCTCCCGAACAGGTAGGTGTAGCGATAGGCACAGGCATCGGAGGACTGGGTCCGATTGAAAAATACACGCTCGCTCTTGAAAAGCGCGGCGAACGAGGTGTTTCACCGTTTTTCATACCGATGTCGATAGTCAATATGTCAGCTTGCCGTGTGTCAATGAAATACAATTTTCAGGGACCCAATTTCTCCGCTGTAACAGCTTGCGCAACAGGAACCCATTCAATCGGTTTGGCGGTAAGATCGATACAATACGGAGATGCGGATATTTTTGTGGCGGGAGGCTCCGAATCGACAATTACTCCACTTTCTGTGGCAGGTTTTACAGCCTCAAAAACGCTTTCTCTACGTAACGATGAACCGGAGGCTGCATCAAGACCGTTCGATAGAGACAGAGACGGATTTGTTATGGGCGAAGGTTCCGGAATTTTGGTGCTTGAGGAATATGAGCATGCTGTTAAAAGAGGTGCGCATATATATGCTGAGGTTATCGGATTTGGAATGAGCGGGGATGCATATCATATAGTTGCGCCCTCACCTCACGGCAAAGGCGCAGCACTTGCAATGAGAAAGGCGCTCGAGGATGCAAAAATAGCTACAAGTAAGGTTGGATATATAAATGCTCACGGCACATCAACGATTATGAACGACATTTATGAGACAGAGGCAATAAAGGCAGTTTTTGGCGAATACGCAAAGCAGTTGATGGTTAGTTCAACAAAATCATCAACCGGTCATCTTCTTGGAGCAGCAGGTGGGGTTGAAGCGGTTTTCAGCGCTCTTGCTATTGACAAATCTGTTTTGCCGCCTACAATAAACCTTGATAATCCTGATCCTCAATGCGACCTGGATTACATTCCCAAAACAGCAAGGAGAGTAAAGATAGATGTTGCGATGAGCAACTCTTTCGGATTCGGCGGTACAAATGCCGTATTGCTTTTTGAAAGAGTATAGGGGCCCATGGCTCAATTGGTTAGAGCAACCGGCTCATAACCGGTTGGTTCCAGGTTCGAGTCCTGGTGGGCCCACCAACACAGATGTCTATATTGATTGATGACCTGATAAATTACCTTGAAAAAAGATTTCCTCCCGAACTGGCGGCTGAATGGGATAGTTCAGGATGGCAATACAGAGGAACCAACAAGGAAACAGCTTCGATTGTTATTTCGCTTGATGTTACAAAGAAAACGGTTCAAGCCGCAGAAGCAAACGGAGCAAATTTGATTCTTTCGCATCATCCTATTCTGTTTGATATGCCTGATTATCTGGATTGCAGAGTTTATCCTGCATCGGCACTTTGCGAATCGATTCGCTCTGATATTTCCATCTATTCACTTCATACCAACATCGATTCAGCATCAGGCGGTATGAATGATTATCTTGCAAGCTTGTTTGGAATGAAGGAGATAAAAATACCCGAAATTTCGGGAAATTTTGACAAAGAATTAAGCTTCTCAAGAATAGGAACAATTCAACCGGTAAACTTTGATGAGATAGCGCAAAGATGTATTGAACTGTTTAATATAGACTCATTTAGGGTAATTGGTAATAAACCTGAAGTTATAAGGCGATTACTTGTGGTATCAGGTTCAGGCAGCTCTATTATCAAAAAACTGAGCCCTGATTCTTTTGATCTTGCCATTACCGGCGATCTCAAATATCATGATGCACTTTTTTTCGAGGAAAACGGTTATTGCGTTGTCGATCTCGGTCATTTTATAGAAAAAAAACTTTTTACAGAAATCGTAAAGGATAGTTTGGAGGAAATTTATGGAAATCGTTTGTTATATATTAGCGCAACTGAAAAAAACTGTTTGAGAGGTGTAAACGGTGAATCAAACAATTAAAACGCTTTTGAAGATACAGGATATCGACAAAAGCATTCATGAAATCAAAGAGGACATCAAAACAATTGAGACCGATGTTAAAACAAAAGAGGATGCAATTAAAGCGGTAGCAAAAGAGATTGAGGAAATCGGGTCAAAAATTGATGCACTTATTAAGGATAAGGAGCATAACGAGCAGCTTGTCGAAGATAAGAACAGTCAGATAGAAGCTTTAAACAATAAAAGCTCGCTTGTAAAAAACCAGAAAGAACAAAGGGCGTTGGAAATTGAGATGAGCATGGCTGATAATGCCGTGGAAAAAATAGAGGATCAGATAGTTTCTCTGCTTTCTGACATCGACAGTTTTACTGAACAAAAAAACGCTAAAGAAAAAGAGATGGAACAGATGCAGACTGAATATGAACAGTTCAAAAAAACCGCTTCGGAGAAGATAAAGA
>JALWSW010000149.1 GCA_027080125.1 Campylobacterales bacterium
GAGCTCCTCTATTCCCTCATTCTTTGCAATAACCTTTGCCACATCCTCGTCCCAGTCTGATAAATTCAGAAGATAACCCTCCTCATCAACCGGAACTTCCTTGCCGTTGACATTTAAAGTAGTCATAACTGCACCCCCCATCAATTAATTTATTGATTATCTTTTACCATAAACTATTCACAATGTAAAGCTTTTTTTTAAAAAAATATAAAAATTTTAGCAAACTTTGCGTCAGAGCGTCAGAAAAACAATCTATTGCGAAAAAAACTGCAAATAGATACAATATAATTCTGAATCTATTCTCATATTTATACAAAAAAATCATTGCCTGAAATTATTATATTCTGCAAAATATTGTTGATGCTATGAGGCCGCTGCGTTTATTATGTAATGGTTTCTTTATCCAATTCTTTTAGACAACTGTTTCTTATGCTGCGTACATCCCTGTTTTCTTTTACAACTTTTCCATCTCTCATGACATATTGTAAAAAATCTTCCATGTTGTTGCCGCATTTGCATTTTATCGCAGAAGTAGTAAAAGGCACAACTTTGCTCTCAAAGCACTTTCTGCATTTTATTAAACTTTTGGAACCGGAAGTCTTGCCTTTCTTTGCTATAGGTTTTGATTCTATCTCTACAATATCCATCGAAAAATCTATAGTAGCGGCACTGCTTATACTCGTTCCAACGCCGAAACCGTCTGACACATCAACTATTTCTTTGATGCTTTCCTCATTCAATCCTCCGCTCACAAATAATTTAACATGACCGAAACCGCGCATATCGAGTTCCCAACGCAGCTCTTTTAATATCCTTCTCATGTTGCCTCTGCGGGAGGGTGGTGTATCGAGTCTTATACCGCCGAGTTTCCCGGCTAAGCTTTTAGCAATTCTTACAGACTCAAACTTTTCATCGCCAAATGTGTCTATCAGAACTATTCTTGGAACATCGCGGCTGAGGGTTTCATCGAAATACCAAGCAGCCTTAAGTGTATCTCCGGCAAGCAGTATCAGAGAATGAGGCATGGTTCCCGAAGGAGCAATGCCGAGCATTTCTCCTGCAGCTACAGTTGAAAACCCATCACATCCGCCTATGTAAGCTGCCCTTTCTATAGCAGGAGCTATTGCCGGGTGCATTCTTCTTGCGCCAAATGATATAACAGGTTTGTTGCCGGCTATTTTTTTAATTCTTGCAGCTTTTGTTGCCACGCCTGATTCTTGAGACAAAAATCCCAGAATAGCAGTTTCAAAAACGGCAAACTCGGAATATTTGCCTTCTATTTCCAAAACAGGATCGTTTTCTCTAAAGATAGATCCTTCAGGAACTGCTCTTACATTAACATGCTTTGACTCTAAAAGTTCAAGTACCTCTTCAAGTCCACATAACACAGTCCAGTTATAGCTCTTTGGTAGGTGTTTAGCGCTGATCTCTGCCTTTACGTTTTTGTCCAGATCTTTATTTTTTATTATCTCCAATGCTCTTTGAAAATAAACGTCGGTTACTTTGCCAGATTTAATGACGTTTTCAGATGCTATGTACACTTTGCCTCCTTATCAGACCGGTTTGATATATAAGTATAAGTACATTTTTGAAATGATTGATTGCACACTCTCTGGATTTTTCATCCAGCGATGCAATACAGCTTAACGGGATTTCTACGCTATAGCCCCTTAAGATACCGCTTGATGCCGTGTGAAGTATGCATATATTTGAAACGCATCCTGTGATTATAAGATGATTTATTTTTAAATTCTTTAGAATTTTTCCAAGCCTGTATCGTAAAAGTCCTCATAAGTTGTCTTTTTTACTATAAAGTCGTTTTCTTCAGGTGCAAGCTCATTAACGACCGCAGCACCTTTAGTATTTTTTATGCAATGGGTAGGCCACCTCAAGAATTCTTTATCATTTACATCATGCGCATCGCAAACATAAATAATCGGCACATTTTCTTTTCTTTTTTGTTTTCTTCTACTTTCAAAGGAGCATCCTCAAGTGTAAAATCATTCAACATATCAACAACCAGAACGGTGGTACTCATTAAACCTCCTTTTTTGATGAAAATATTACTCGTTGTATATAAAACATATTAATCTTGGGTCGTTTAATTTTTTCGATTTTATCATCGCTATCAATTTCCGGTTGATTTTGAAAATATTTTCCCATGAGATGAGTATATAATATGGTAGCTAAATTGCATATTAGTTTTCAATTTTTTCTAAAAACTTCAACAGGTTTGTCTTGAAAAGTTCTTCATTTTCAAAATAGAAAGGATGGCTAAGATTTTTAAAAATAAATAGCTCTGAATTTTTAATCGCTTTTTTTAATTTATTTCCCAAAGAGCAAGGAACTATGTTATCATTTCTGCCCCACATAAATAAAGCAGGAACTGTTATTTTAGAAAGATTTTTAATTTCATTTTCAATTCCGGCAGGAGCCATGGCAACGATAGCCCTTAAATTATCCGGATATTTTACGGCATATCTCAGTGCAAAACCACCACTCATTGATGCTCCGACTAAAACCACATTTTTTAGATTCAAGTTGTCTATAAAAGTTTTTATAAAATCAACCGGATCAACATTGTTTGATTCGGATTTGCCGAAACCTGGAAAATCGAACGCATAGAATTTGTATCTTAATCTGTACAAATCTCCAATTGTACGATGAAGCTTTAGCCAATCTTCGGTTGTGTAATTTTTGCCATGAAGAAACAGAGCGCATTTGTCTCCTTCAGGTTGTTCCAAATAAAATATTTTTTTACCGAGGAATTTATCCGTTTTTTCTAAAATATACATTATTTGCTCCTCAAAATTTTATAAGTTTAACCGACATAATATCATCAATATTTCTCAGCAAATTTAGTATCTCATCGTTTATTAAGTTATCTATTCGAATAAAAGACATAGCAAAACCATTACTTTGTCTGGACAAATGGAAACCGGCTATATTGATTCCAAAATTGCCTAAAATGGTTCCAATTTTACCAATTATCCCGGGTTTATCGTTATTTATAATATATAAATATAAACCTTCTGGCACAATATCGGTTTTAAAATTATCAATAAATACGATTTTTTTGGTTCCATCCTCATATACTGTGGCGCCTATCGTTTTGGTTTCTCTTTCTGATGTTACCTTAAGGATGATCAGGTTGTTGAAGTTTTCATAATTTTTTACTTTTCCTTCCGATACGATGATATCATCTTCCTTTGCAAAATAGGGCGCGCTCATATAAGAAACATTGTCCATTAAGCTATGTTGTAAAAAACCTTTTATGCATGCAACTGTGTACGGTTGGTAGTTAAAAGGAACATCAAATGTTTTAGGCACAATGTCTTCCTCAAAATTTTTGCCAACCATAACGATATGTATCTCGCTGGATCTGCTATCTGATAGCTGCGCGGCAAAACTTCCGATATTTTCAGACAATTCAAAGTATATTTTCTGATAATCTGACATCATCTCTTTGATAAAAGGTATATTGACAGCATTCCTGTAAGGTCGTCCCAACAAAACATTTGCTATTTGTTCGCATACCATTGTTGCAACGTTAGTCTGAGCCTTGTCACTGTTTGCGCCAATATGAGGAGTCACAACCACATTATCCAGTTCTAATAATTGATTATTTATTGCAGGCTCTTTTTCAAAAGTGTCAATAGCGCAAGCAGCTACCTTTCCATTTTTCAACGCTTCATAAAGTTCATCCTCATTAATTATCCCGCCTCTTGCACAGTCAACAAGAATGACTCCATCTTTCATTATAGCAATCTCTTTATTACGTATCATATTATGTGTCTCGCGTGTAAGAGGTGTATGGAAAGTAATGATATCTGATTTTTTAAGCAACTCATCAAGTCTTTCCACCAATTCTACGCCTAAGTTGTCAGCTTTTGATTTTTTTATATAAGGATCGTATGCTATGACTTTTGCATCAAAAGCTTTCACTCTTTTTGCAACAGCAGAGCCAACATTTCCTAAACCAACTATTCCAAAAGTTTTGCCGGAAAGTTCCGTACCCATAAATTTCTTTCGTATCCATTTTTTCTCGTATTTTAAATTATAATAGGCGTTAGGAATCTTTCTTAATGTGTTTAGAACCATTGCTATTGTTAGCTCGGCGGCAGCAGTTGTATTTCCACCGGGAGCATTTACAACAACGATACCTTTCTTGCTTGCTTCTTCGATATCTACATTGTCCAGTCCTACACCGGCTCTGCCTACAACTTTTAATTTTCCGGGTTTCTCTAAAATATCTTTGGTAATTCGAGTTCCGCTTCTTGTTATAATGGCATCATAATTTCCTATTATACCTTTTAACTCATCAGGCGAAAGGCCGTATTTCTCATCTGTTTTTATTCCATTTTCTTTCAATACGTCGGATCCTTCTTTTGCTATGTGTTCGGTTATCAGAACTTTTTTCATGTTTTTTATCTACCATCCTAAAATTTTATTTACGGCATCTACCTGTTCGGTTACCTTTTCCACAGATTTCCTCAGTAATTCGGTTTCTTCTCCTGTCAAAGGGAATTGGATTATTTTTTCAATGCCGTTTGAACCTAAAACAACCGGAACGCCTAAAAAATATCCTGATATGTCAAACTCGCCCTCAAGATAAGCTGCACAGGGTAAAACCCTTTTTTCATCCATAAGTATTGATTTGGCCATTTCGATAGCTGCAGCGGCGGGTGTATAATATGCCGATCCTGTTTTCAAATGAGCGACAATTTCTGCACCGCCATGCTGGGTTCTTTTGACGATTTCTTCTATCTTTTCTTTTGGTAACAGGTCATTGATCGGAATTCCCGATATATTTGCCAATCTTGTCAAGGGCAACATGTAATCACCGTGGATTCCCATGACAACAGCATTTACATCCTTAGGTGAAACTCCAAGAGCATCTGCCAAAAACGATCTGTATCTTGCCGAATCCAGAACGCCTGCCATACCAATAACCCTGTTTTTAGACAACCCGGAAACCTTGTAAGCTGTATAGACCATAGCATCAATTGGATTTGTAACTACAATCAGAATGGCGTTTGGAGAATATTTTACCGCTTTTTCAGTAACATCTTTTATTATTTTAACATTTGTAGATAGAAGATCGTCCCTGCTCATTCCGGGTTTTCTTGCAAGACCGGCGGTGATTATCACAACATCTGAATTTTCTGAATCTTTATAATCATCGGTACCCGTTATATTGCATGAGATGCCCTCAATGGATCTGAACTGTGACTGGTCAAGGGCTTTCCCCTGTGGAATTCCTTCCTGAACATCAATCAAAACTATGTCTCCAAGCCCTTTTATTGCAGCCCAATGCGCTGCGGTTGCCCCTACGTTACCGCTTCCAATTATGGTGATTTTGCTCTTACCCATTTTTCCTCCTGTTTTTAAATTCTACAGTTAATATAATTTGCAGCATTCATAATATCAAATTAAAAAAAATAAGATTATATATAAGCTGAACTTATGGAAATCCTGTTTGAGGACGTATCAAAATGGCAGATATAAAAAATTATGTCGGCTAAATGAATTTACAACTTTCATAAGTAATGCTTATTGATTTTGCCCTCTTTCCGTGGTATAGAGGTTCAAATTGTTGAATATTTCGGAGCAGTATGACTGTATATGATTTGAGTTTAAGACATATTTTTGCTTTCAATAGTGTTGCTGAGACATTAAATATGAGCAAGAGCGCTCACAACCTGTTCATAACGCAATCAGCCGTGAGTCAAACCATAAAAGACATGGAAAACAAGTTTACGGTAAAATTGTTTATCAGGCAAAATAAGAGACTTTGCCTAACCCGGGAAGGGGAGGAGCTGTATATCTACACGAAAAAGATCATCAGTCTGTTGGAAGATGCTCAACTTTGTTTGGAAAATTTTAATAGTTTAAAAATGGGTCGCGTCCGTGTAGGAGCAAGCAGTACAATAGGTAACTATTTACTGCCGGAGACAGTTAAAACATTTAATGAACAATATCCCGGCATAGATATAGATATTTTTATCGGAAATACTCATGAGGTAATCGACAAACTAAGATTATCCGATATAGATGTTGGTTTGATTGAAGGTTTGCCGCAAACAGATGATACCTCCGTGAAAATAACAAAATTTATGGAAGATGAACTTATTTTCATATGCTCGCCTCAGCATCGTTTTGCCAAAAGAAAGGTGGTTAACTTAAAAGATCTTAGCGGTGAGAACTTTATCATCAGGGAGCAAGGATCGGGAACCAGACAAATCATAGAAACTGAATTTGCAAAGCGTGGCATCAATGTCAATATGCCGTATAAATTTAACAATTCTGAAGCTATCAAAAATGCCGTTTCCTGCAATCTCGGCATTTCTGTGTTGAGTAAGCTGATTGTTAAAAAAGATTTATCGACAAATATGCTAAGCAGGATAAACATCAAAGGATTGAACATATACAGATGGTTTTATCTTCTGAGAATCAATACCTGCAATAGAGCTCAAAATTTGTTTATAAGACATATTCTGGAAAGCGCTAAAAATATCTAAATAAAATCTTAGTCAGATTGGTTTTTATTCTATATATAATCATTATATAATCATTGGGTGGAAATTATAGCTCAAATATTATTTACAAAATAATCTTGGTCAAACAAATTCAGCCGATATTGAAGAAAACAAAAAGAATAATCTGTGCAGTACAATATTAAAATAGACAATTTAAACGCTTGACATCGTAAATAGTTTATGATATAAAGGAAAAAAATTAAGCAGCAGGATGCTTAGTGGGAGCAAAAATTGTTGACAAAACGCAGGAAACGGAAGGGCAGCACGAATACAGCAATTGTTTTTTGCTGTATAACGATAAATATATGGATAATTGCAGCGTTCAGTTTAGAAAATATATAAAAAAAGGGGGAATTGATGGCGTTGGTAAAACCACACGGCAAGCAAGGTCGGCTCAAACCGCTTTTGCTGGAAGGCGATGAGCTGAAAGAGGAAAAGGAAAGAGCTGAAACACTAACAAAGATACCGATTACCTCAAGAGAAACGGGCGATTTGATAATGCTCGGCATCGGGGGATTCACTCCATTGGACGGTTTCATGGGTTATGATGACTGGAAGGGGGTGTGCGATGACTATAAAACTTCCGACGGAACATTCTGGCCTATTCCGATTACACTTTCAGCAACCAATGAATTAGCTGGCAGTATAAATAACGGCGACGATGTGGCACTGATTGACCAGGAGTCAGGCAGCCTGATGGCTACGATGAAAATCAAAGAAAAATACAAAATAGATAAATCATATGAGTGCCGGCAGATTTTCAAAACAACGGAAACAAAACATCCCGGAGTTGCAAAGGTAATGGCTCAGGAAGAGATAAATCTTGCGGGTACGGTCAAAGTGCTGAGCGAGGGTATATTTCCTTCCGAATATAGCGGCATATATATGAGGCCTGCGGAAAGCAGAAAGGCATTTGAGGAAAAGGGCTGGAATACCATTGCAGCATTTCAAACGCGAAATCCGATGCACCGCGCTCATGAGTATCTGACCAAAGTGGCTCTGGAAACTTGCGATGGCGTATTCGTGCATATGCTTTTGGGGAAGCTCAAACCAGGTGATATTCCTGCGTCAGTCAGAGAAAATGCCATAAAAACGTTAATCGCAAACTATTATGTAGAGGGCACCGTAATGATAGGCGGTTATCCGCTTGATATGAGATATGCCGGACCCCGTGAGGCGCTGCTTCATGCGGTTTTCAGACAAAATTTCGGATGCAGCCATCTGATAATAGGTCGCGACCATGCCGGTGTGGGTGATTATTACGGACCATATGATGCTCAAAAAATATTTGATGAAATTCCGGATGATGCTCTTGAAATTAAGCCATTGAAAATAGACTGGACATTTTATTGCTACAAGTGCGATGGCATGGCATCGATGAGGACATGTCCGCATGGCAAGGATGACAGGGTAATTGTAAGCGGAACTATGCTCAGAAAGATGCTTTCGGAAGGCAAAGAGGTGCCGGAGCACTTCAGTCGCCCGGAGGTGTTGAACATATTGCGTGAATACTATAGCAGTATCGGCAAAAAAGATAAAGTTGAGATAAAACTGCATAAATATGCCAAGGTAAACTAAAAATATAGGAGGTAAGGGATGCCAAGTTTTGTAATTACAGAAAAGTGCGATGGCTGCAAAGGTCAGGAAAGAACAGCCTGCATGTACATCTGTCCGAACGACCTGATGAAATTGGACACAGACAGGATGAAAGCTTTTAACCAGGAACCGAATCAGTGCTGGGAGTGCTACAACTGCGTTAAAATCTGTCCTCAGCAGGCTATTGAGGTAAGAGGCTATGCCGATTTTAATCCCCTCGGAGCAAACGTTATACCTTTAAGAGGTACAGATGCAATTATGTGGACTATAAAATTCCGTGACGGAAGACTCAAACGGTTCAAGTTTGACATCAGGAAAACTCCTGAGGGTTCAATTGACCCTTATGGCGGTAAACCTGATCCTGACTACTCAAATATAAAGGAACCAGGACTTTTCACACATCACAGCAGAGGTGAAAAGATGCCGGTTCCTTCAGAATAAAAAATCTATAGGGGGTAAATTATGGAAAAAGAGACTTGCACATTTTCATACTGTAAGCAACCGGAAACTACCGTTGTAGAAACGGACATCCTGCTGATAGGAGGCGGTATGGGTTCATGCGGAGCCGCGTATGAAGCTTGCAAATGGGCTACACCTAAGGGAATAAAGGTTACGCTTGTTGACAAGGCGGCAATTGACCGTTCCGGAGCTGTGGCAATGGGACTTTCAGCAATAAACACATATCTTGGCTTGAACGTAGGTGAAAATACGGTGGAAGATTATGTGCGATATGTCCGCGGAGATCTTATGGGTATCATCAGAGATGATATCGTTTATGATGTTGGAAGACATGTCGATGATTCGGTTTATCTTTTTGATGAATGGGGACTGCCGATCTGGAAACAGCCGGGTGAGGAAAACAAAAAACTAGGTGAAGGTGCCAGAGCCGTCCGGTCAGGAAGATGGCAGGCGATGATAAGCGGAGAATCCTACAAGGTTATCGTTGCAGAAGCGGCAAAAAAGGCTCTTGAATACAACAGGGAAGCCACAGGTCAGCAGCAGAATCTGTTTGAAAGGGTCTTCATTACGCGATTGCTGCTTGATGAAAAAGAGGACAACAGAATAGCCGGAGCAATCGGAATAAGCGTCAGAGAAAATAAAGTTTATCTGTTTAAGGCAAAAACCATACTTAATGCCTGCGGCGGCGGCGTCAACACATACAGACCGCGTTCTACCGATGAGGGTATGGGAAGAACATGGTATCCTGTCTGGAACTCAAGCTCAACAACTACGATG
The DNA here is from genome assembly GCA_027080125.1 of Campylobacterales bacterium. Classification (GTDB taxonomy): domain Bacteria; phylum Campylobacterota_A; class Desulfurellia; order JAADFJ01; family JAADFJ01; genus JAADFJ01. The sequence goes on from JALWSW010000149.1 coordinate 9,372, forward strand.
GGGGTTCAGGTAGGAGCAGAACTTACACTTATGGAGAATGTGTTCGTTCCAACAAGATTCAAGGATGGTTACGGTCCGGTCGGAACGTTCTTCCTATTTTTAAAATGTCAAGCTACCAACGGTCTTGGCGAGGGTTATGTGCAAAATATGGATGCCATATCAAAGTATAAGCCGTATTGTGATATGACTCCTGTTCCCACATGCCTCAGAAACGTTCAAATGCTTGAGGAAATGAGAAACGGCAAAGGACCGATAATGATGCAAACCGCCGAACCTATCCAAAAAGCACGAGCTGAGGATAAGAAAAAAGCAAAGGAATTAGAGATAGCTGCATGGGAGGATTTCCTTGATATGACCATCGGTCAGGCCGGTGTATGGGCATCGAACAATATTGCCCCGGAGGAAAAACCCTCGGAGATGATGCCAACGGAGCCTTACTTCATCGGTTCTCATGCGGCTTGTTCAGGTTTTTGGGTAAGCGGTCCTCCTGATATAGCACCTAAGGAGTGGCAGTGGGGCTACACGAGGATGACTACTGTCAACGGTCTGTTTACTGCTGCTGACGGTGTCGGAGCATCAGGACACAAGTTTTCTTCAGGCTCGTTTACCGATGGAAGAATTGCCGGAAAAAGTATGGTGGCGTTTGTTCTTGATAATATGGACTATACGCCAACACTTACAACAACAGCTGAGGATGCTGCAAAAGAGCTTTATTTGCCATTTGAGATATTTGAAAAATATAAAAACTACACAACTGCAGCTGACATTAATCCTAATTACCTGAGACCAAAACAGGCTCAGGCAAGATTGATGAAAATTATGGACGAGTATGCCGCAGGTGTCAGTACCTGGTATCAGACAAACAAACCGATGCTGGAACTTGCGCTTGAAAAGTTGCAATTTCTTAAAGAAGACCTTTCCCGACTCGCAGCCGAGGATCTTCATGAGCTAATGAGATGCTGGGAGATGGTTCATAGACTATGGACAGCTGAAGCGCATGTAAGACACATGCTTTTCAGAGAAGAAACAAGATATCCGGGATACTACTTCCGTGCCGATTTTCCCGAGCTTGACGATGAGAACTGGAAATGTTTTGTAAATTCCAAATATGATCCCAAAACAGGCAAATGGTCACTCAGGAAGGTTCCGTATATTCAGTTGGTTAAGTAATAACATATAAAAAAAGGGTATGCTTTGCATACCCTGAAGAAGTCTGTGGGGATAATCCTTGAGGAAGGATTGGGGCAGATTTCAAAGCTTTAGCAATTATCATGGGGGGGATATAAATAATGACATTGCTATTAGCATTTATTAGGGTGGTAGGACAGTTATTACACAGGGATTGGTTGTCGATTTTATAACAATCCTTGTGTAATACAGCTTTGGATGATTTTGACAGATCAGGTATGAAAGGAGGAGTGCATTTATGGCTCAACCGGCCAAGAAGGCAATTCTGGTTATAGGAGGCGGTATAAGCGGTGTTTCGGTCGCTGTTGAAGCGGCTGAAGCAGGTTATAATGTGATATTGGTCGAAAAAAACCCTTATCTGGGCGGTAGAGTAGCTCAGCATTATCGATATTTTCCAAAACTCTGCCCGCCTTATTGCGGTCTGGAAATAAATTTCAGAAGGATTAAGCAGAACCCGAATATCTCCTTTTATACCTTATCGGAAGTGACTGAAATATCGGGTTCTGCCGGAGATTTTAATGTTAAAATAAGGCAGTTTCCACGATACGTAAATTCAAAATGCACCTGTTGCAGCAGATGCGTGGACGTATGTCCTGAAACAAGGGTCAATGAATTCAATTTTGGTATGGATACCACAAAAGCGATATATCTTCCGCACGAAATGGCTTTTCCGATGAAATATGCGATAGATGATAGATATTGCAAAGGTGCCGAATGTGGAAAATGCGTGGAGGTTTGCAAATACGATGCTATAGAACTGGATGCGAAGGAAACAAGCTTTACACTGAATAATATCGGAAGCATAGTTTTTGCTACCGGATGGAATCTTTACGATATGAAGAAGGTAGATAATCTCGGTTTCGGAAGGGTTAAAAATGTTATTACCAATATGATGATGGAAAGACTTGCAGCTCCAAACGGACCTACAGACGGAAAAATAGAGCGTCCATCTGATGGGAAAGAGGTCAAAAAGGTTGCTTTTGTGCAATGTGCAGGTTCAAGAGATGAAAACCATCTCAATTATTGCTCGGCAATCTGCTGTATGTCTTCTTTGAAAGAATCAACATATATAAGAGAAAAGAATCCTGATTCTCAGGTAAGTATCTTCTATATTGATCTGAGGACTCCGGGAAAATATGAAGATTTTCTTAAGAAAGTGGAGAAAGATGAAAAGATAAAGATGATAAAAGGAAAAGTGGCAAAGATAGAGCAAGCTTCAGCTTCCGATGATGTTATTGTTACCTTTGAGGATGTAATAAATATGAGAAAAATGGAGGAAAGATTTGATATGGTTGTTCTTGCCGCTGGTATGGAAGCGCAAACCAAAATGAAATCGTTACCCGGCAAGCTTCAACTGGAAGCCAACGGTTTTATTTTTCCCACTCAAGCCGAGGGCATATATTCGGCTGGTGTAGCTAAAAAGCCGGGTGATGTTACCTCATCGGTTCAGGACGCAACCGCATCAGCCCTAAGGGCTATTCAAACTGCTTTCAGGAAATGAATATGGAAAATAAAGTAGGCGTTTATATCTGTACGGATTGTGGAATAGGCAACTCTTTAGATATTCAAAAGCTGCAGGAAGCGGCAGAAAAATATAATCCTGTAATCTGCAAAAGTCACCCTTTTTTGTGCAGTCAGGATGGTGTAAATACTATAAAAAATGACATTAAGGAAAAAGGAATAAATAAACTGGTTATAGCTGCATGCTCAATGAGGGTTAATCAGGATCTTTTTGATTTTGATCCTCTGAAATATGTAACAGAAAGGGTCAATCTCAGAGAGCATGTTGTTTGGACTCAACCGGCAAATAATGAAAATACGCAACTGATGGCTACCGATTATCTTAAAATGGGTATCATAAGGGCTCAAAAAGCCGAAATTCCCGAGCCAAATATATCCGGAGTCGAAAGAACCGTGTTAGTTATAGGTGGCGGAATTGCGGGCATTAGCTCCGCTTTGAGTGTTGCTGAGGCAGGATACAAGGCGATTCTTGTTGAAAAATCAGAGCAGTTGGGCGGCCACATGAGGCATATGCATAAAGTTTTTCCCTCAGAGCCTCCATATTTGGAATCAAAACCAAGCGATATTGAAGAAAAAATAAGGGCTGTTGAAAACAATCCTAACATAACGGTCTATACAAACAGCATCGTAACAGGCACCGAAGGTGAACCGGGAATGTTTGAGATAACTATCTGTAGTAACGATAAACTTGTAAGCTCGTCGGAGTCAAGTGACTCAGCCGAGATTGCAAAATCAGGTCCGACGCGATACAAAACTCCGGAGTGTAGTGAACCTAAAAAATTCAAAGTCGGCGCTATAGTATTTGCAATCGGGTGGAAGCCCTATGATGCCTCGAAACTCTCTGAAGAATACGATTATGGTAAGTTTGCCAATGTTGTAACAAATACGGAATTTGAAAAAATGGCAAAAAAAGGAGAGATAAAAAGACCCTCTGACGGAAAGCCGGTGAAAAACGCACTATTTATTCAGTGTGCGGGACAAAGAGACAAAAAACATCTGCCGTATTGTTCATCGATTTGCTGTATGAGTTCATTAAAACAGGCAAAATATATAAGGGAAGCAAACTCTGATGCCAGCGCATACATAATATATCAGCAGATGAGAACACCCGGTCTATATGAAAATTTTTATAAATCTACACAGGACGATGAGGGTATATTTTTAATAAAAGGTTCTGTTCTTGAAATGAGCGAAGAGAACGATGGCAGTATATCTATCGAGATAGATAACAGTTTGCTCGGGCAAAAGATGATTGTTAAGGCTGATCTTGTAGTTTTAGCCACCGGGATGGTTACAAATATGGTTCCCGATGATATGCAACCAAACAACCTTACCGAAGAATTTATCGGCAATATTATCAAGAAAGAGACTCAAGACGGTATCACCGAAGAACTTGTGCCGATACCTGTAGCCTTAAATCTAAAATATCGACAAGGTCCTGAGATGCCGCATCTGAAATATGGATTTCCTGATTCTCATTTTATCTGTTTTCCTTATGAAACAAGAAGAACCGGAATCTATGCTGCCGGTGCTGCAAAAGCTCCGATGGATGCTGCCGAATCGGAAACAGATGCGGTCGGTGCGGCGCTTAAGGCAATACAATGCATAGAACTCACAGCGCAAGGAAAATCGGTGCATCCGAGATCAGGCGATATGACATTTCCGGAATTCAGACTTGAGACATGCACTCAATGCCGCAGATGCACTGTTGAATGTCCATTCGGCGCACTTGATGAAAAACCTGATGGCACTCCGCTGGAGCATCCCGACAGATGTCGCAGATGCGGAACATGCATGGGTGCCTGTCCGCAAAGAATCATCTCATTTAAGGATTACAGCGTAGATATGATCTCTTCTATGTTGAAAGAGATTGATGTGCCCGATGATGAAGATTTTCCGCTTATTGTCGGATTTATCTGCGAAAACGATGCGTATCCCGCTTTCGATATAGCCGGAATTAACGGGGTGCAACTACCTCCGAATTTCAGATTAATAAGGGTAAGATGCCTTGGAAGTGTAAATCTTGTCTGGATTACCGATGCACTTTCGAAAGGTGTGGATGGTGTTTTATTAATAGGATGTAAATTTGGAGATGATTATCAGTGTCACTTTATCAAGGGAAGCCAGATGGCAAATGAGCGACTTGGTAAAGTGCAGGAAACACTTGACAGACTGATGCTTGAGGCAGAAAGAATCGATCAGGTTCAGCTGCCAATAAATGAATACGACAAACTGCCTGAGATACTAAATCAGTTTGTCGATAAGATTAAAGAAATAGGACCTAATCCGTTTAAAGGATTCTAAATAAATTGGTTACAATAAGATATGTTGAATATGGAGGTTTTTAACGCTTATGAATTACACAGAAGGGCAGGACAAAGATAGTAAAAACCAAAATATGGCAGGAAGTGTTATATTATCTCCGGATCTGAAATTCATTCGTGATATAAAAAGGCTCGGCGGAGAAACGGTAAAGAAATGCTATCAATGCGCTACCTGCTCGGGAATATGTCCTCTATCGTCCGAGAATAGTCCTTTTCCGAGAAAAGAGATGATAATGACGCAGCTTGGAATGAAAAACGAACTCTTTAGAGATTCCGATATCTGGTATTGCCACAACTGCAACGACTGTTCAAAACTCTGTCCTCGCGGCGCCAGACCCGGAGATATTCTTGGCGCATTGCGGGCAAAATTTATTATGGAAAACTCGGTGCCGAGATTTTTGGGTAAAATCGTTACAAATCCGTCATACACGCTGTTTGCTTTCTTTATACCTGCATTCCTTCTTTTTGCCATATTGGTATCGTTGGGTCATCTTAGCATACCGGACGGAAAAATTGTATATTCCCGTCTTTTCCCTGTGGAATCCATCGATCTGTTTTTCAGCTCATTTGTTGCAATTTCACTTATTATGTATATAATCAGCTTAAGAAGGTTTTGGTTGCGTCTGAGAAAAGAGGACAACCCGCAAACGGAAAGGTTTGGAAAGGCACTTATTCAAGCTGTTGCGGAATTTCTCCTGCATCGAAAATTTTCAAAATGTGATGTCAATTCGGATCGGAAAAACGGACACCTGATGGTATTTTATGGATTTGTAGGACTATTTATAACAACAAGCTGGGTTGCATTTTACTACTGGTTTTTTCATATAAATACACCAATTTCTCTTGGCGATCCGCTGAAATGGGTTGCAAATACAAGTGCACTATTATTGATAATAGGAACGCTCATACTGATTGCCAACAGACTAAAAGATAAAAATGTAAACTCCAGGTCATCCTCTTTCGATTGGACATTTGCTATTATCGTGCTTTTGATTGGATTGACAGGACTTTCAACGGAAATTGTAAGGCTTATAAATATTACCGATCTTGCATATCCTCTCTATTTTATCCATTTGCTGTTCGTTTTTTACATTATTGTATATTTTCCGTATTCCAAGCTTGCGCACTTTGGATATAGACTGCTTGCCATAACATTTCATAAAATGGCTGGAACTGATGTTACATGAAAAACACCAGCCGGTGTAGATAGTTTATGGAATGGTCATTCATGCTTTTTGCATTCACCTTTCTGATAGGTATTATATCGCCTGTTTCCGGGGTTGGCGGCGGTGTACTGTTTGTTCCTATAGCAACACTTATTTTCCCGTTTCATATTGATTTTATAAGAGGAGCGGGTCTTGTAATGGCTGTCACATCGGCACTTTCATCTGTGCCGTTTCTCATCAAAAAGGGGTTGGCTAATATAAAACTATTTGCCGTTCTTGCCCCCGTTATGATAATAACCTCTGTCATAGGAAGTATTCTGGGTTTACAAATAACCAATGCTTTTCCGGGAGGGAAATATTACATAGAGTTGATGCTCGGAGTAATTATATTGATGGTTTTTACCGTTATGATGATGGCAAAGAAGCTCGAATTTCCCAATGTGGAAGAAAAAGAGATGGATTCATGGTCAAAAAAATTAAAAATAAAAGGTGCATGGTTTGAACCCAGTCTCAACAGACTGGTGAAGTATAATGTCAAAAACCTGCCGATTTCATTAGCTGTGTTTGCTGTTGTCGGTCTTATTGCCGGTATGTTCGGTTTGGGAGCGGGTTTTGCCAATGTTCCGGTGCTCAATCTGCTGATGGGAATGCCTATCAAGGTTGCAACGGCAACAAGTATGCTGATTATTACAGCCAATTCTCCAGCTATTGGCATATATCTTACAAAAGGTGCTATCTTGCCCTCCATAGTTGTTCCTGCGATTCTTGGTATAACAATAGGAGCGAGAATCGGAGCAAAGGTGGCAGAGATTATCAAGCCTGTTTTTGTCAGATGGATAGTTTTGGGTGTGTTGCTGTTTGCCGGTTTTATGAACGTTTTGAAGGGACTGGAAGGATTGGGTATTTTACCTCATATATTCGGAGGATAGATGAAAGATAACAACAAAAATGCCGCTGTTGATAAGATGGGACTTTTCTTTGGCAAAGCCATGGTAATTTTTACAATTGCCGGTATTATTGTAATGGTTGTGCCGGCAATAGCTTATTTTCTCGGATACAAGCAGTTTATTCCTCACGATGAGGTGGTAAGATATTGGGCTAATCCGGTTGCTAAATTCTGGATGCTGACAAAAGGGGCACCGGTTCATGGCTATGGCTGGATATTTGACAATCTCGGTTATTCGGATTCGGTCAGTATGATTGGGGTGATGCTATTGCTTGTTACTCCGCTTTTTGCTATGATTGCTGCCGCCATCAAAGCTTCTGGCGGAATATTCAGGTTTCTTTTTTTTGTTTCCGCAATAGAATTTATAGTGTCTGTAGTTTTCAAAATGAACTGATTAAAAGAATCATGAATAGTAAAAAGACTATTTGTTGGCGGGGAGGTTGATATGAAAGAAGAATTGAAGATAAAAGAGACGCCGACATGTCCCCATTGCGGGCAGAAAATGTCAAAATGCGAGACGCCAACCTACAATTTCGGAGATGTATCTTCCGGATGGAATGATCCTTTCTTATATATATGTTTTAACGATGAATGCAAGTTTTTTGTGGAAGGTTGGGAAAGAATGAAAAAATATTACGGAAAAAATGCATCATACAGGTTTATGTATCAGCCTACCAACGGTATAGGACATGCGATAGCGGTTTTTTCAAAAGATGCGTTAAAGGGTCAGATTTGCAAGGATGAAACGGAAAGCACCTAAAGCTATATTGACTCTTTTTCCCATAGAATACCAGGCTCAACTCAGGTAATAATCTCTTTGCTGCTTTTATCTGACTCCGGTTGGAATGCAACTGAAAATATGATTAATTTTGTGTGTGTAGCCATTAGCTAAAAAAGCAGTATACTTTGCCCCGTTGGTTGCAATTAACTCTGTTTCTACTATTATTATCTGTATGTAAATCTTAATTAAGGGGGTAGGGTATGAAAAGTTCCTCAAGAAGAGAGTTTCTAAAAAAAGGAGCTATTGCAGGCAGTGCGGCAGTTTTTTCGACTTTGACAGGCATAAATATCCTGCACGCAAAAAACAGGCAAATAAAATTGACATTCTCAACGATG
>JALWSW010000150.1 GCA_027080125.1 Campylobacterales bacterium
ATTAAGGATAGAGGGTTTACAAGATTGCTTGAGGGCAAAATTTTTCGGGAAAAATCGTTTATAACAGATGGCGCTATAAGAAGAATCGATTTGCTGATAATCAAGCCCGAGAAAATCGATATCATCGATTATAAAACCCATTACAGCGATCTGTTCTTGAATAGATACAAAGCGCAACTATCCGAATATGCCGATATTATTAAGCAGATTTATTCTGTCAGAGTGCGAAAGTTGCTCGTTTTCGTTGAGGATAAAATAAAAATCCTTGAATGCTAAACAATTCAAAAATCAACAGGCTGCATAGATCCGAACGTTAGATAAACACGTTTTTTCAATTGGCAAAATAACTACTTGGTTTTGTCAATGATCTTTTTCCACATAGCCGAATTTCAAAAAAGTTGCAATGTTTATTGCAGACTAAACCAGTCAAAACGATAGATAAAATTCTGTTACCTATAGGATGTCTTTGTTTAATTTTAAAAATAGTTTCAAAATAGCCATAAACTGCTTGACAATGGCATAATTGTAGTATAAAAAGGTATGAAATGGGATGAAAGGGGATAAATGTTTAGAGGCAGATACGGCTTTACCGTCGATTCTAAAGGAAGAGTAAGCATTCCTTCGAGGTTCAGAGAACAGATAAAAAATGACTACGCATCGAATATTTTGGTGCTTACCTCTTTGGACCAAGCTGTTTTTGCATATCCGGATCCGGTTTGGCGAAAAATAGAAGAAAAGGCAAAAACATTGCCTTTGGCAAATAAGCAGGCAAGACAGTTTTTGAGGCTGTTTTTCTCAGGGGCAAGCGAGTCACAGATAGATAGTCACGGAAGGATAACCGTAGCTCCGTTTCTTATGGAATATGCCGGACTAAAGCGTGATGTGGTGATAATAGGCAATCTTGATCATATTGAGATATGGGACAAAAAGCGATGGGAAGATGCGAAAAAGCAGATTGAAGAAGATCAGGATCTTATAACCGAATCAATTTCAAAACTCGGTATCTTTTGATGGCTGGTTCTCTGATTGCAAAAAATAATGTAAAACCGTTCCATATTCCGGTTATGAGCGAGCAGATTGCTCTGTTTTCAAAAACTCCGGGAAAATATATCGATTTGACTGTCGGAATGGCTGGACATAGCAGGATAATTCTTGAATCCAATAAAGAAAATCTTCTGCTTGGAATCGATTGTAATGAAAAATCGCTCAAACTTGCCGGTGAAATACTTAAGGGCAACCGATTCTCAGGGCGTTATAAGCTCGTTTACGGAAACTTTAGAGAGATCGGATCAATTGCCTCTGATAACGATTTTGTTCCTGCTGAGGGCATACTTGCTGATCTTGGTTTCTCCTCAGAAGAGATTGCCGAACCGATAGGGCTTTCGTTTGAGATTGATCAACCTCTTGATATGAGGCTTGATAGGTCGTATCGGCTTAGCGCAGCCGACATAGTGAATCGCTGGAGCGAAGAGGAGATTTTTAAGATGCTTCAGATGGTTCAGGAAAGAAAAGCGGGCGCAATTTCTCATGCCATTTGCAGAAACAGGCAAAAACAACCTATAACAAGAACGGTTCAGCTTGCAAAAATAGTTTCCTCATGCTTTCGGAAATGGCAGCCGATTCATCCTGCCACAAAGACGTTTTTGGCATTGAGAATAGTGGTAAATCACGAGATTGATAATTTGGAGACGATGCTCAGGTCTTCCTTTGAGATCCTGAAAGAAGGCGGCAGACTTGCTGTCATCAGCTTTAATTCTCTGGAGGATAGAATCGTAAAAAACAGCTTTCGGGAATATGCAAAAGCCGGTCTTGCCGAGCTTGTCTATAAAAAAGGTGTGGTTCCGACTGATACGGAGAAAAAAAACAATCCGCGCTCAAGAAGTGCGAGGTTAAGAATAATAAAAAAGACAGAGGAGAAAAAATGAGGAGAAAAGATTTGAGAATAGGGAGTGGAAATCTTTTTAGACTGTTTGTTGTAATAATTATTTTTTCTCTGTCTATCTATATTGTTTGGCAAAAAAACAGATCGCTCCAGGTGCGATACAATATTGCTCAAATAGAAGATCAGAACGGCAAAATTAAAAGAGTAGTCGATATTGCTACTGTTCAATTTTACAAAAACAGCTCTATCTTGAAATTGCAAAATTATGCTTTTAACGACGGTCTGACCTATTATGACAGCAAGGTTGTTTACAAGCTCAAACCTGCAAAACAGGTTTTGATTGCTCTGCTTTCTGAAAATGCATCTGGCAAGCAGTAGGAAAGAAAAGTCAAGATTTAAGTCGTTCTCAGGAATAGTTTTACTGATTTTTTTGTTTTCCTATGTTTTGATTGCTGCCAGATTGTTTAATCTTCAGGTTATCAAAAACAATAAACTGGTTAGAATAAGCAATAATGAAACCTCCAAAATAGTGCACGAAACATCCTCGAGAAAGGATATCGTTGACAGAAACGGCATTTTGCTTGCTGCGTCGGTGCCGGCATATTCGGTTTATGCAAAAACCGATAGCTTTGGAAAAATAAAAAAAGCGGTGGAAATTATCGGTATTGATAAGAGGAGATTGAAGCTGCTTCTCAAACGTTTTTCAAAAGGGCATTTTGAATGGGTTGCAAGAAGAATAGTGTTGAATAAAGAAAAGATTAAAAAATTATATTCCGTAAGAGGGATACATCTTATAAAAACGACACGCAGAATTTATCCCCAAAATGAGCTTGCCTCTCATATTATAGGATTTTGCGGAGTGGATGGGGAAGGCTTGGAAGGAATCGAGAAACGTCTTAATAATGAGATCGAAATTAAAGGCGATACCAAAAACCTGATATTTGTTGATGCGGCTGGAAGGAGAATAGCGAGCAGAAAAATAAGAGAGAATAGACCGGGCAAAATTGTTCTTACTATTGATGCCAGAGTTCAGGCAATAGTTCAGAACGAACTTGCCGATGCGGCAAAAAAATTTGATGCCAAAAGTGCCTCGGCGATACTTATGAAACCCAACGGAGAGATTTTAGCTGCAAGCAGTTATCCTGAATATAATCTGAATGATGCCTCAAAAACAGCATACGATATCATTCGCAGCAGATTTATAACCGATATTTTCGAGCCGGGTTCCGTATTCAAAATCGTGACCATCTCAGCCGCTCTTGATAGCGGCAGCGTAAAACCGGATGAGCTCTTTTTTACCCATAACGGAAGTCTTAGGGTGGGAAATTATACCATACATGATTCTCATCCTCACCGGTGGCTTAGCGCTACTGATATAATCGTCAAATCAAGTAACATTGGCGCTATGGAAATTGCCGGTAAAATCGGCATAAACAGATTTTTTAAATATATAAGACGATTTGGTTTCGGCAAAAAAACCGGCATCGAATTGCCCGGAGAATCGAGAGGAATTGTAAAAGAGAAGCTGTTGACAATCAAGAAAGATTTTACAACGGTTGCTTTTGGGCAGGGTATAGCCGTTACTGCAATGCAGATTGCAAAAGCATTCGGAATAATTGCAAACGGAGGGAAAACGGTGTATCCTCATCTGCTAAAAATGAAAAATGTTAAAATCGGAGAACCTGTTATAAAAAAGAGCACATCAGAGCAGGTTATAAATATATTGAAGGCTGTTGTGAGCAGAGGCACCGGTAAGAAAGCATATATCAAAGGAATAGCTGTGGCAGGTAAGACCGGAACCGCTCAGATTGCATCAAAGGGTGGCTATGCAAAAGGGGAATATGTTTCTTCGTTCGGCGGAATTTTTCCGGCTGATAATCCTAAGGCGGTTTTGTATATTGTGTTCAAAGATCCACAGGGCAGTTTCTACGGAGGAGATGTTGCCGCTCCGGTATTTAAGAGAATAGTCCTTGCAACCGCTCCGATAATAGGTCAGATGAAATGAGGCTTTCCGAACTTATAGACAACTCGTATATTATCGGAAATTATAACGATGTTGATATAAAAGATTTATCCCTTGATTCCTCAAAATGTCGCCCCGGCTCGATATTTTTTGCCATTAAAGGAGCATTAAGAGATGGAAACGATTTTATCGACCAATCCGTTAATAATGGAGCGGTTGCTGTAGTTGGCGAAAGAAAATCGAATCATAAAGTTAACTATGTTAGTGTTCGTAATGCAAGAGAGGTTATGGCTATTGCCGCAAGACGTTTTTATATGAATTCATCTGTTGATATAGCCGGAATAACCGGCACAAACGGCAAAACAACAACCTCATATCTGATAGATTCGATATTGAAAGCAGCTCATATTCCTTCAGGAATTTTTGGCACAATAGCCTATAGAGATTCCAAATCAAGTGCTCCTGCATCAATAACGACCCCTGACCCAATCAGCTTTTGGAAAAGTATTGCTCAAATGAAAAAAAACGGTACCAGGTTTGTTGTTATGGAGGTTTCCTCTCATGCCATAACGCAAAAACGTATCTTCGGTATAAATTTCAAAGAGAAGATTTTTACCAATCTTTCCCAGGATCATCTCGATTATTACGGAACAATGGAAAATTATGAAGCAGCCAAAATCAGTTTTTTTGATAAAAAAACAATGGCAATCATAAACGGAGATTCCGAAACCGGAAGAAAAATCATAAAATTGTGTAAAAATGCAATTACTTACGGTTTTGAAAAAACAAACTTTATACATCCGGTTGATCTGAAATTTTCCAAGACTTCAACCGTTGCGTCCATTAAGATAGGTAAAAGAATAATAGATATAAATTC
>JALWSW010000151.1 GCA_027080125.1 Campylobacterales bacterium
CATAACGGAGAGCTAATAATAACGCCTCATCCCGGAGAATTTGCAAAATTAACAGGTATACCGGTTCGGGAGATTCAAAGCAATCGTATAATGTATGCAAGGGAGCTTGCCTCTGAAATCAACGCAACGGTTGTATTAAAAGGTGCAAGAACCATAATCGCAGATAAAAACCGGATATGGATAAACAGTACCGGCAGAGTCGGTCTTGCAAAAGGGGGAAGCGGAGATTATCTGACCGGAATCATTGCCGGGCTGATTGCGCAGGGAATGACCGCACAACAAGCTGCCGTATTGGGAACCTGGATTCACGGAAAAGCTGCGGAATTGGCTGAGGAAAAATTCGGGACCGACGGCTTTCTGCCGACCGATCTTGACCGATTTATTGCAAAAGCTGTTGCATCAACTAAATTATATTGACAAAAGATGAAATAAAACTATTATTTGGTGACTATGTTTAGCAAACTGAGTGATAAGCTTGTTGAAACCTTCAAACGTTTAAGCAAGCGCGGAAAACTTACCAAAAGCGAAATTCATGAAGCAACCAGACAACTCAGAAGGATACTTCTTGATGCCGATGTAAACTATAAGGTAGCAAAGCAGTTTTGTAAAACCGTTGAGCAAAAGGCGCAGGCGTTTTTGGAAAATCCTCCGCTTGACCCGGGCAAAGTATTTAAAAATCTGGTTCAAAACGAGCTTACCATTTTATTGGGAACAACTGCGCTTCCCATAAATTTCTCCTCAAAAAGATCGTTTACGGTAATATTGTTGGCAGGACTTCAAGGATCAGGAAAAACAACAACCGCAGCCAAAATTGCGAATCTTCTGAGATCAAGAGGACGCAAACCGCTTCTTGTGGCTTGCGATACCTATAGACCTGCTGCAACCCAGCAGCTTGAGATACTTGCCTCCAAAATAGATGTGCCCTGCTTTAAAGAAGGAGATAATCCCCTGAGGAGGGCTAAAAATTCTCTGAAATTTGCCTCCTCGCACGGATTGGATGTGATAATTCTGGATACTGCAGGAAGACTTTCCATCGACGAACAACTTATGGATGAATTGAATAAAATAAAAGCCGAAACGGAGCCCGAAGAATCTATCTTTGTCGCAGATTCTATGGCAGGACAGCAGATTCTTTCGGTTGCAGACCAATTCAACAAAAGCATAGGTCTGACCGGAGCGATTTTAACAAAAATGGATGGTGATGCGCGAGGAGGAGCTGCACTTTCGATAAGAGAGGCAACCTCGGTTCCGATAAAATTTATCGGAACAGGTGAATCAATAGAGCAGATTGAAGAGTTTCATCCGGACAGAATCAGCTCAAGAATTCTGGGGGAGGGTGATCTGCTTTCGCTTGCAGAAAAGGCATCCTCAGCCATTGATGCCAAAGAAGCAAAAAAAACCATAAAAAAACTGGAAAAGTCATCGTTTGGATTTGATGATTTTCTTAAACAGCTTGAGATGATAAACAAAATGGGTTCATTTTCCGGTATACTAAAGATGATTCCCGGTGCATCAAAGTTTGCTTCACAAATATCGGAAGAAGATTACAATAAACAGTTGAAAACAATAAAATCTATGATACAATCAATGACCCCTGAAGAGCGGAAAAACTGGAAGATAATAAAAGGCTCAAGAAAGCGAAGGATTGCTCTTGGCTCTGGAAGAAAGGTTGAGGATGTAAACAGATTGTTAAAACAGTTTAAAGAAAGTATGAAAATTATGGGAAATATGAAAAAACAGAGAGGAATTGGCGGATTAGGCAGGATGTTTTCCGGCAAATTTAATTAGGAGGCAGAAGTGGTAAAGATACGTTTCTCGCGCATAGGCTCTAAAAAGATGCCCTATTACAGATTGATTGTTATTGATGCAAGAAGGCGTCGGGACGGAAGGGCGATAGAGACATTAGGTCATTATGACCCGAGAAAAGAAAACAACAAACTTATATACGACAAGGAAAGGTTGGATTTTTGGGTTAATCGCGGAGCGGTATTATCCGATGCAGTATCAAATCTATTAAATTCATAGGAGGTTATTGTGAAAAATCTGGTGGAATCTATTGCACGTTATCTTGTTGATCACCCTGATCAGGTTGATGTTAGAGAGATCGCAGGAGACAAGTCTTCTGTTATCGAGTTGAGAACGGAAAAGAGTGATCTGGGCAAGGTGATAGGCAAGGAAGGAAGAACGGCAAAGGCAATAAGGACGATTCTTTCCGCTGCGTCAACAAAGGTGGGCAAAAGAGCGTTTCTGGAAATCGTAGAACAAAAATAACAGTAGTAGTTGAAGTTCTATGTCATAACGATTTTTCCCGATCTGATAGAACTCTTCGCAAACTTTGGCATTATAGGACGCGCGGCAAGGAGCGGTTTGATAAAAATAGAGCCGGTAAATCTGAGGGATTTTGCTTATTCTAAACATAAGCAGACCGACGACGAACCGTATGGGGGAGGTCCCGGTATGATTATGAAACCCGAACCTCCCTATTATGCAATCTCCTCGGTAAGAAAAGCAGATAACAATACAAAAGTAATTCTGCTGACACCTCAGGGCAGGGAGTTTTCGCAAGAGATAGCCGAGGAGTTTTCTAAAGAAGAATCGTTATGTTTTGTTTGCGGAAGATATGAAGGGTTTGATGAAAGGATAAGAACTATGGTTGATTCCGAGCTTTCAATAGGAAAATATATTTTGAGCGGAGGAGAGATTGCAGCCTGCGCGGTTATAGACGCAACCGCAAGACTTTTGCCGGGAGTGATAGGCAACAGCGAATCATTGATAGCTGAAACATACGGTACAAATCCTGAATATCCTCAATATACAAGACCGGCTGTTTTTAAGGGAATGGAGGTTCCGCAAATTCTTTTGAGCGGAAACCATGAAAAGATAAGACAATGGAGAAAAGAACACTCATATAAAAAAGGAGAATATAAATGAACAAAATAGATATCTATGAGAAACCGTTTACCGGTGAGAATCAGATACCTGATTTTAGAGTTGGCGACAGTATTAAAGTCTATCTGAAGATTAAAGAAGGCAACAAGGAAAGAATTCAGGTTTATGACGGAGTAGTGATAAGAAAGCGCGGGCATGGGCTCTCAAGCAGTTTTACCGTAAGGAAAACAAGTTACGGTATCGGTTCGGAAAAGATTTTCCCGTTTTTCTGTCCTTCGATAGAAAAGATTGAAGTATCTTCAAGAGGAAAAGTAAGGCGCGCCAGATTATATTATTTGAGAGAACGCTCCGGAAAATCAGCAAGAATAAAAAAACGAACCACAATCAGAAGCAAAAAGAGCACGGAAAGCTGAGTCTGTTTTGACCAACAGCGGCAAACTGGCTGAGGATTTAGCCGCCAAATTCCTAAAAGATCTTGGCTATAAAATTATCGAGCGCAATATCCGGTTTCGCTGCGGTGAAATCGATATCGTTGCAAGCAAGAATGACCAGCTTGTATTTATTGAAGTAAGATTTAGAAAGAGCGCTGAATTCGGAGATTCTTTAAGTACAATTGATGCGAAAAAGCAAAAAAAGCTGAAAAAGGCAATATTGACATATATCCGAGATCATAATTACACCGGAGATTTCAGGTTCGACGCTATAGGTGTAAGCGGCAAAAAATTTGACAAAATAGAGCATATACAGAATATTTATATATAAATGAATAGTTTTATCTCTATAATTCCAATATTTACTGTCATACTGCTGGGATTTCTTGGCAAAAAAACAGGGCTTCTCAACAAAAACTTTATAAAACCCGCAAACAGCGTGGTATTTTATTTTGCAATACCATCCCTTCTATTTCTGAGCATCTCAAAAGCAAATTTCAGTTCTACATTCAGAATTATGCCTATTTTGGCAACCTTGTTAGCATTGATCACAATGTGGGCGGTTGCTTTTGCAGCAGGTAAATTGCTAAAAATACCAAACAGTTCTCTTGGAACGTTTCTTCAGGCTTCAACTCACGGCAATATAGGATATTTTGCACTTCCAGTGGCATTTTATACCCTGGGAAATGGTGGATTTATATTAGCGGGAATTATCGGTTCGTTTCTAATAATTATTCAAAATGTGTTGTCGATAAGCTCTCTATCATTTTTTAACAGATTAACCGAAAAACGCTCTTCATGGCTTCAGCCGGTTGTCTCTATCATAAAAAATCCGATTATAATAAGCTCCGTAGTTGCTCTGCTTTTTTCCTATCAGCAATGGCATATTCCTGTTATTATAGAAAGAACGCTCAAGATACTCTCCGGTATGGCGCTTCCTGTAGCTCTGCTTGTAATAGGATCGAGTTTGTCTCTGGAGGAGCTTTCTCACCCTAAAATGGTGGTAGCCGCAAGCTTTGGAAAGCTTGTAATGCTTCCGGCTATCGGCACGCTGATGATAAAGTTTATCGGCATCAGTAGCCATCTAAGTATAGCTGTGGTATTGATTCTGTTAGCTGCGCCATCTGCAACCGTTACAAATACTATGGCGCTTGAGATGAAAGGCGATGAAAAACTGGCTGCTGCTGCAGTTACAATAACCACATTTCTTTCTATTTTCACCTATCCGATCTGGCTATAAAACCGAATTTTCTACCAGCTATGCTAGCCAATCAAGCCCAAGATCAAGCAATTTAGCTTTTGTCGGAACCCCGGTATCATCCCAGCCTGTGTATTCCGCTGACATTGAACATCGTTTCGGAGTTTGTTCGGAC